>DASRRF010000435.1:0-3875 GCA_035695905.1 Micromonosporaceae bacterium
TTTACCGCGAGTACCGGCAGGGACTCAAGACCTCGGCAGACAAGGGGTAGTGCAATGGGGACACCCGGATCCCCGTCCTCCTGTTGCACGCTAATGATCCACTCCTTGTCGCTCGGTCATGCTCGCAATGCTCGCACAGCATGGCCCTAGCTAGCAGTCACGATCTTGACCCTGCTGCCGATTATGTCCTAAGCATCCCATGCAGGTGGCAATCGGACCATGCAAACGACAGCGAGCGATGAACGCCGCGACCGAGTTAACCCCAGGGCAGCCAGAGTGGGAAGTGGGCCATCAGATGAGAGCTGAGGATCGCCAGCCCTCGTGACCGCCGCGGCGAGCGCCACCGGGTCCCGGGCGTCCACGAGGGGGAGTTATGCCAGCCGTGGCGCCGCGCGTGGGGGAACCGGTGCTCAGATTGAGTCGATACCATGACGCCTATGGAACGGCCCACCGCGACGATTCCGATCCCGCCGCTCGGTGGCTTCACGATCGACGACCTCGCCGATCTGGATCTACCTGGAAGCGCGCACCTGATCCACGGCGGGCTCTACATCAGGGCGGCCCGGCAGCGTTGGCATAGCGTGCTGTCGCACGAGCTGGCTGTTGTTTTCGTTGGTGTGGCTCCGAACGCGGTGGTGTTCCAGAACGTAGCTGTCCGGCTGGATCCCAAACACGCTCCCCAGCCCGACATCCTGGTTGTCCGGCGCGACACGTATGACGGGGACGCGACCTCGTACCCGCCGGACGTGGTAATCATCGCGGTCGAGATCATGTCCAGCGACCAGCGGAAGGATCGCGTCGTCCGGCCGGATGAGTACGCGATCGCCGGAATTCCCCACTATTGGCGGATCGAGCGCACTCCTGAGAAGCGGCTCATCGCGTACACGTATGAACTGGACCCGGTCAACCTGAAGTACGTGGAGACCGCCGTTCACCACGGCCGGCTGACGACCGACCAGCCGTGGCCACTCGACTGCGACCTGCATGGGCTCGCGACTCCGTGACGGAGGCCACTAGCCCTGGTAGTTAGCCTGGCTTATTAGTTAAGCTAACTACCGTGACGGAACGGATGGTGATGGCGAAGCGTGCGACGGCCGCGCAGCTCGCGACGTCGCTGCGCGACGCCATCACCCGGTTCAACCGGCGGGTTCGGCAGGCCCGGCCGGTCGGCGATCTCACCGCGAGCCAGCTCTCCGCGATGACCAGCCTGGAGCTGGCCGGGGCGCTGACGCCGCGTGAGCTGGCCGAAACCGAGCGAGTCCAGCCACCGACGATGACCAAGATCGTTGCGAAGCTGGAGGAGCGTGGCCTGGTCCAGCGCACGCCGCACCCCACCGATGGGCGGCAGGTCATCCTGTCCGCGACCGGGGAGGGTCGGGCCGTGCTCGCGATGCACGAGCGCGCCCGCGACGAGTGGCTGACCAGGGCACTTGCCGAGCTGGCCGCGGAGGAACGCGACACGCTCCGGCGTGCCGCGGAGATCCTGGAGAAGATCGCCCGCGGCTGAGGCCGCGGGTCATGCGCCCGCTCCGTCCACTGTGGTGTGTGTGGTGGGAGTACGGAGTTGAGGAGGCGCACCCCGGGTGCGGAGAAGACTGGGCACAACGTTCCAATCCCTGACGATACGCAACTACCGGCTCTTCGCCACCGGTCAGCTGATCAAGCTGATCGGCGTGTGGATGCAGTTCATCGCGCAGGACTGGTTGGTTCTCGGCCTTTCCGGCGACTCCGGTACGGCGCTCGGCCTGGTCACCGCATTGCAGTTTCTTCCCGTACTCCTGCTGACCCTTTACGGTGGCAAGCTGGCCGACCGGTACGACAAGCGCAAGCTGCTGGTCATCGCGAACGCCACGTGGAGCACGCTCGCGCTGCTGCTGGCACTGTTGATCGCCACCGGCGCGGTCCAGCTCTGGCACGTCTTCGTCTTCGCCGGGCTGCTCGGCGTGTCCAATGCGATGGAGACTCCGGTACGCCAGTCGTTCGTCTCCGAACTCGTCGGAACCACCCTGTTGCCGAACGCACTGGCGCTGTCCGCGGCAACCTTCAACTCGGCGCGGATCATCGGGCCGGCGGTGGCCGGCGTGGCGATCGCCGGCTTCGGAGTCGGTCCGGTCTTCCTGATCAGCGCGGCCAGTTCACTCGCCCCGCTGGCCAGCCTGCTCCGGATGCACCCCGCGGAGCTGCTTCGCGCCGCGCCACCGGCCCGCGCCGACCGGCCGCGAGCATCCATTATGGACGGTCTACGGTACGTGTGGCACCGGGCTGATCTCGTACTGCCGATGACCATGGTCATGGTTATCGGGGCGATCGGCTTCAACTTCGGCATCACGCTGGCCGTACTCGCGAAGACCACGTTCCACACCGGGGCCGCGGCGTTCGGGCTGTTCACCACGGCGCTGGCGGCCGGTGCGCTGGCCGGCGCGCTGGCCGGCACCGGCCGGCGGGCCCGCCCATCGGTATACGTCGTACTCGGCGCGGGCGTGGCGTTCGGGCTGTTGGAGACGCTCGTCGGGTTCGCCTCGGCATACTGGCTGGTGATCGTACTGCTGGTGCCGACCGGGTTCTTCATGATCTACTTCGCCCAGGCGGCTAACCAGCGGGTGCAGCTCGGCACGGATCCGGCGTACCGCGGCCGGGTCATGGCCCTTTACGTGCTTGTCTTTCTCGGTACGACACCGCTCGGCGGCCCGTTGATCGGGTGGGTGGCCGAAGCCTTTGGTGCACCGGTGAGCATCTGGGCCGGCGGGGTCATCTCGATGGTAGCCGCGCTGGTCGGGCTGGCGCTGCGGCTGCGGTCCTCCGGAGATCGGATCCGGATGCGGGTGAGCCCGCTGCCGCGGCTCTACGTGACTGCCGATGAGGAGCCGGTAGCGGTGCGTTAACTGTCGTACCCGTGTGTTTGGGTGTACGGCATGGAGAGCGCGCGATATCTGGAGTGTCTAGCCGCCGATGAGGCCCGGCTGCGCGAGGTTGCCGCCCGTGACCTCACCGCACCGGTGCCGAGTTGTCCCGAGTGGACGGTGACCGGGCTGGTCCACCACGTGGCCGAGGTTTTCCTGCACAAGACCGAGGCGATGCGGCGCGGCGAGTGGCCCCGGCCGTGGCCACCTGACCTGGCCGCCGAGGCGCCGATCGCCGCCCTGGACCGGGCCTACGCCGGGCTGGTGGCCGAGTTCGCCGCCCGCAACCCGGAGGACAAGAGCGTGACCTGGTTCTCCCCGGAGCAGACGGTCGGCTTCTGGATCCGCCGGATGGCGCAGGAGACCGTGATCCACCGGGTCGACGGCGAGCTGGCGCTCGGCGAGGTGCACGCGCCGATCCCGGCAGATCTGGCGTACGACGGGATCGACGAGGTTCTGGTGCGCTTCCTGGAGTACGGCTCACGCGGCTGGCCGGAGGACTTCGGGGACGATCTGGCCGACTGTGATGGCCGGTCGGTGCTGGTCACCGCGGGCGGCGAGCGCTGGCTGGTCCGGCTCACCCCGGCCGGCGCCGAGGTCACCTCGCGCGCCGGGGCGCAGCAGGCGGACGCCACCGTCTCCGGCGAGCCGGACAACATGTTGCTCTGGCTGTGGCGCCGGGCCGGTGACGACGCGGTCGGGCTGGACGGCGATCCTACCCTGATCGTCAAGCTCCGCCAGCTGCTCGGAGATGCAACTCAATAACTTCGGTGGAGAATCGACAGGGTTCGTCGTAGCCTCAGGACGTGGCCGTGGTGCACGCCTTGGTCGTGACCTTCGCGCTTGTCGCGCTGGCCTGCCTTCCGTGCGCCGTGGCGTTGTTTATCACCTCCGCGGATGAGTTCGTCGAGCGCGCTGGGCGGGCGATGCGCCGTGGCTTCCGCCGCTGCCGGCGGCGCCTGGAGGTGCATCGCG
>DASRRF010000436.1:0-2518 GCA_035695905.1 Micromonosporaceae bacterium
ACCATTGCGAAGAACCGACATGCAGCACGACGCATGACGGCGAGAAGCGCAACGGGCGTCGCGGCATTGGCCCGGGGAGCAGGCGGTGCGCGCCGGGCAGATCGGGATTGAGCACGACGGCGTCGGCGGGCAGCCGTTCACCTGCCGCGGTGAGCACCGCGGTAGCCCGACCGTGAGCCACCTCGACGCGGGCGGCCGCGGTGTTGTAGCGGATCGCTACACCGTGCTTCTCCGCGGCACCGGCCAGCGCCCGGGGCACCGCATAGATGCCACCGCGCGGAAAATAGACACCGCAGACCGCGTCGAGGTACGCGATGACCGCATAGAGCGCCAACGCGCGGTGCGGCGCAAGGCCGGCATACATCGCCTGGAACGAAAAGACCCGACGGGTACGCGGATCGCGGAAGAACCGGTTGATCCGCGGTTGCAGCCGGCCGAACCCGCCGGAAGCGATGAGCCGCAACAGGTTCGCGGTCAACAGGTCGCGCGGACCGTCGAAGTTCCGCTCGATGAAATCGGCACGCTGCAACCGCCAAAGTCTGCGCGCGTACTCCACAAAGGATAGATAACCGTCAGCCTCCCGCGGGCCGCAGACCCGGGAAACCTCCGCGGCCATCCGCCGGGTGTCGGCAATCACGTCCAACCGGGATCCGTCCGGAAACCACGTGCGGTACGCCGGATCGAGCGCGGTCAACGTGAGCCAGGACGGCAGACTCTCACCCACCGCGGCGAGCGGTTCGGCGATCAGCTCGGGCATCGTGAGCACCGTCGGCCCGGTGTCGAACGCGTACCCGTCAATGCTGAGCCGGCCGGCCCGCCCACCCGGCTCCGGCTCGCGCTCCAGCACCGTGACCTGCCGGCCCGCCCCGGCCAGATGCAGCGCGCAGGCCAAACCGCCAAGGCCGGCGCCGACCACAACCACCCGGTCGGTCGGCCCGTTCACAGTGCGTATCGCCACCCACGTAGTCTGCCGGGTGACTCCCCGGAACCCGCCAACCGGTGTCAGACGTCTCGTTTTCAATGCACCACTGGGCTAGCGTGAGGACACCTTCGAGTCCCCCCGGACGGATTCCATGACCCGACAACGGCTCGGCATCATCGCCGCCGTCGCCTGCGCGTTCACCCTTGTGGTCGCGGCCGGCGGGCAGGTGCTGGGCCGGACCGTGGCTGGGCATTGGGTAGCACCCTCACATCGGGCGTCAGCGCCGTCCGCGGGCGGCGGGTCCGAGGCCCGGCCGGATCTGCCACCGGTACGGCCGACGCCGAGCAGCCCGCCGAGCCGGACCGCCATGCCGAGCGCGAAGACCGGCGAGCCCACCACAGTGCCCGCCACCACCAGGCCGGCCAGGCCGACCGCGTCCGGCCGCGGGCCGGCCGGCTCGCTGATGATGACCGGCACATCCGGGGTGGCCCTCACTTTCGACGACGGACCATCGGCCACGTACACCCCGCAAACCCTTGACCTGCTGCGGGCGTACGGAATCAAGGCGACGTTCTGCCTGATCGGCAAGAATGTGCAGAGCTACCCCCAACTCGTCCAGCGGATCGTGCGCGAGGGCCATGCGCTGTGCACCCACACGTGGAGCCACGACTTGACCCTCGGCCAGAAGACCGACGCCGAGATCCGGTCCGACCTGCAGCGCACCAACGACGCGATACATCTCGCGGTACCCGGCGCGACGATCTCGTACTTCCGGCACCCCGGCGGGAACTTCACCCCCCGCGCCGTACGCATCGCCGCCGAGCTGGGCATGACGTCGATCTACTGGGACGTTGATCCGCGCGACTGGTCCAACCCGGGTGCCTGGGCCATCAGCCAGTCGGTGATCTCCCGTACCCGAGCCGGTTCGATCGTGCTGATGCACGACGGCGGCGGCGATAGGTCCCAGACCGTGACGGCATGCAAGACGATCTTCCCTAACCTCAAGTCCCGGTTCCGGCTCATCCCGCTGCCGCCACGCCAGCCGCTTTAGCCACTTTGTGGCCGGCCGACCGATCGCGTATGCTTGCCAGGCTTCCGGCGGGGCCGGATGGGAGCGCCGTCCTCTGATCGCCATGTGCGATGATGTCGGGGCCGCCCCCATCGTCTAGCGGCCCAGGACGCCGCCCTTTCAAGGCGGTAGCACGGGTTCGAATCCCGTTGGGGGCACCACCCGGTAACACCGGACCAGGTCCTGTGGAGCAGTTGGAGTGCTCGTCGCCCTGTCAAGGCGAAGGTCGCGGGTTCAAGTCCCGTCAGGACCGCTTCGGCCAGGTAGCTCAGTTGGTACGAGCGTCCGACTGAAAATCGGAAGGTCGGCGGTTCGACCCCGCCCCTGGCCACCCTCGATGACCTGGCATCGCCCAGGTCATCGCTCGTATTTACCGACTAGCCCTGGCCGGCACAGCAGATCGGGCCGGCTCGGCGTCTCTTCTCAGTAAGGGTGAGGAGAGCGGGATGCGGTTCGAGGAGTTCGCCGCGGCGCGGCTGCCGGCGTTGCTGCGCTACGCGGTCGTGCTCAGCGGCGATCGCGAGTTG
>DASRRF010000437.1:0-5048 GCA_035695905.1 Micromonosporaceae bacterium
TCTTTGGCGAACACCACGTACGGCGTCGCGCTGTTGTACCCCGAGTTCGCCGGGTACCACACGTCGATGCGATAGTTGCCGCCGGCCGAGTAGTACGCCCTGTCGCTGACCGCCTGCGGGTTGGCGAACCGGTAATCAGCCCCGAAACGCTGGCCGGAGAAGGCGGACGAGAAGTCGGTGCTGTTCGCGGTATCGGTGTGGTGTACCAGAATCTTGGCGGTACCCACGCCGATGAGGACGGCGCCACGGACGACGGATCGACGGGAGATCGGGATGCGGGTTATCGGACCCTCCAGGCGAAGGTTTCTTTATACGAAACCAACAGTTCTGGAAAATTCTTACCAGACATCGACGACGACTGCTAGCCCGCGAGCCTCCGTCCTTGGCGGGCCAACCCTCACGCCGGTCGGTGGGTCAGGTGGTGACCCCGAGCACCCGAGTCTTCTCGGCGGCGAACTCGGTGTCGGTGAGCTTGCCCCGATCGTGCAGATCGGAGAGCACGCGCAGCTGCTCGGCCCGGTTGTCCGGGGCGTACCGCGCGACAAAGTCCCGGTTCGCCGAGTCGATCGCGGCCCGCTCCTGCTTCGTACCGCCCGCCGGCCGGAAGAGAAGGTAGAGCAGCGTGCCGAGGAACGGCATCAGGATCACCACGACGATCCACAGTGCCTTCAGCCAGCCGCTCAGGTCGTCCCGGCGGAAGATGTCGACCACCGCGAACGCCCAGATCAGCATGAGCGGAATGAAGATCAGCAAGAGCCAGAAGACGTTCCAGAAGTCGAGTCCATCGTCGGCGAGCGTCATCGTTTCCCCCTTCAATCACCCTTCAGGGCAATTGTCAGGCCTTGAGCGGCCAGCGGGTTGGAAACAGCAAATTTGTCCGAAATTGCGACCTCGCGTCCGCCGGGCGCGGACATGCCGATAACACCCTTCTGCTCTGCCCACCGCATCGGGGCAGAGCCCGTTCTGCCCCGACCGACTGGGCAGAGCAGAAGGCACGCTCCAGCTACGACCCGGGTCGCCGGCGCCGCAGGCCGGCGGCGAGCAGCCGGGTGACCAGTTCCCGGGCGTGCACCCGCCGCGCGCCCAGCCATACCGCCACCGGCACCAGCTCGGCCGGGATGTCGTAGTGATCCCGTTCGAAGCCCCGCCGCGGCACGCCCAACAGCTCGGCGAACGCGTGCAGCTCGGCGTAGGACACGTCGCTGACCAGATGCGCCCAGCGCCGGCCGGCGGCCCGCCCGCGGCCGGGCCATACCGGTGAGTCGACGAGCACCATGGTGGTCAGGTTAGCCAAGCGGCTACCGTTCGAACGTGATCGAGAAGCTGCGGGCGGCGCTGCCGGACGGCGCGGTGTTGACCGACCCGGACCTGCTGCGCGGGTACCAGCGCGACGAGGCCGACCTGTGCGCGTACGGGATGCCGGCGGTGGTCGTCCGGCCGCGTACTACGGGCGAGGTCAGCGCGGTGCTGCGGATCGCGGCGGACGAGCACACCCCGGTCGTACCGCAGGGTGCCCGTACCGGGCTGGCCGGCGCGGCGAACGCCGTCGACGGCGCGATCGTCCTGTCCACCGTCGCGATGGACCGGATTCTCGAGATCGACCGGGTGAACCGGATCGCGGTCGTCCAGCCCGGGGTGATCAACGCAGCGCTGGCCCGCGCGGTGGCCGCCGAGGGTCTGGCGTACCCGCCGGATCCCGGGTCGTGGGAGACGTCCACGATCGGCGGGAATGTGGCCACGAACGCGGGTGGCATGTGCTGCGTCAAGTACGGGGTGACCGCGGAGTACGTGATCGGGCTGGAGGTCGTACTCGCCGACGGCGAGGTTCTGCGCACTGGTCGCCGTACCCCCAAAGGGGTTGCCGGTTATGACCTGACCCGGCTGTTCGTCGGGTCCGAGGGGACACTCGGGGTGATTACCGAAATCACCGTGGCGCTGCGCCCGGCGGCGGACCCGGCGCTGACCCTGGTCGCGGTGTTCCCGACGACGGCCACCGCGGGCGCGGCGGTCACCTCGATCGCCGCGGACGGTGCGTTGCCCAGCATGCTGGAGCTGCTCGACCAGGTGCACCTGCGGGCGATCGAGGCGTACCGGCCGATGGGCCTGCGGACCGACGCGAAGGCGCTGCTGCTCGCGTCCGCCGACACCGGTTCGCGGGCCGCCGCCGACCTGGACCGGATCGCCGCCGTGTGCATGGCGGCCGGCGCCGACGAGGTCTACGCGGCCAGCGACGCCATCGAGTCGGCTGGTTTGCTGGAAGCGCGCCGGCTGGCCCACCCGGCGATGGAGAAGCTTGCGATGGACACGTTTCCGGCCGGTAGCGGCGGGCTCATCATCGACGACGTGGCGGTGCCCCGCTCGCGCCTGGCCGAGATGCTGGACGGGGTCGAGCGGATCGCCAAGGAGTACGGCGCGCACGTGGCGGTCGTCGGTCATGCCGGCGACGGCAACCTGCACCCGAACATCGTCGTCGACCGCGCCGATCCGTCCAGTGTGGAGCGTGGCCGGAACGTGTTCGACGCCATCATGGCGCTGGGCTTGCAGCTCGGCGGTACCTGCACCGGCGAGCACGGCGTCGGCCTGTTGAAGCGGGACTGGCTGGCCCGCGAGATCGGCCCCGTGGGGGTACGGGTACACCAGGCCATCAAATCCGCGCTGGATCCGCAGAACCTGCTCAACCCGGGGAAGGTCCTGCCTGCGTGATCAAGCGGGCAGGGTCACGTGGAGAAGGCGCCGCGGGTGTCTGGGGCGTCCAGCCGGGCGGCGTCCGCCGCGCGGTCGTCCGGCATCCGCTGCGACTCGCGCTCGGCCTCCACCCGGGCCAGGTAGAGCCGTACCTCATTGTCTACTGTGGACTCGTCCCAGCCGAGGACCGAGCCCATCAGCCGGGCGGCGTGTGACGCGGACTCGACACCCCGGTGCGGAGTCTCGATGGAGATCCGGGTACGCCGGGCCAGTACGTCGTCCAGGTGCAGCGCGCCCTCCGCGGCGGCCGCGTAGGCGACCTCGGCGGCGAGGTACTCGGGAGCCCCGTCCAGCGGCCGGCTCAGCTCCGGATCCGCCTGCGCCAGCGCGAGTACCGGTACGGCGAGGGAGCCGTAGCGCTCCAGCAGGTGCTCGAAGACCCCGGCGGGTACCCCGTGCCGGCGGGCCAGATCCAACCTGTCCCGCCACATCGGGGCGTACCCGTCCGCGCCGAGCAGCGGCAGATCGGCCGTCCGGGACGGACGTACCGAGCCGCCGAGCCGGCGCGCGGCCCGGTCCACCACGTCGGCGGCCATCACCCGGTACGTCGTGTACTTCCCGCCGGCGACCAGCATCAGGCCGAGCATCGGTTCGACGACGGCGTGTTCCCGGGACAGCGCCGAGGTCGACTCGTCCACGCTGTGCGGCGAACGCCCGGCCCGCGCCTCCCGGGCCAGCAGCGGGCGCAGCCCGGCGTAGACGCCCTCGATGTCCTCAGTGGACACCGGCCGGTCGAGTACCTGGTTCACCTGGTCCAGCAGGTAGTGGATGTCGCGCGCGGAGGCGGCCGGATGGGCGCGATCCAGCGTCCAGTCGGTGTCCGTGGTGCCGATGATCCAGTGCCCGCCCCAGGGCATCACGAACAAGACAGACGTGGGGGTACGAAGGATCAGCCCGGCCTCGCCGGTGATCGCCGAGCGCGGTACGACCAGGTGCACCCCTTTGGACGCGCGTACCCGAAGCCCCGGACGCGCATCGGGAAGCAGCGCGGAGATGTCATCGCTCCACACCCCGGCTGCCGAGATCACGGTGCGCGCGGCGACCTCGAACTCCTCGGTGGTCTCCTCATCGCGTACCCGTACCCCGGTAACCTCCCGGGCGTGTCGCAACAGGCCGACGGCGCGCGCGCTGGTCACCACGGCCGTGCCCAGGCTCGCCGCGGTCCGGGCCAGCGTGACCACCAGCCGGGCGTCGTCCACCTGCCCGTCGTAGTACCGGATCGCGCCGGCCAGCGTGTCCTCCCGCAGCGACGGGAAGAGCCGGTGCGCGCCGGTCTTGGACAGGTGGCGGTGCACCGGCATGCCCCGGCCGTGCCGATCCGCTGACCCGCCAAACACAGCCAGCGCGGTGAGCGCACCCGCGAACGCGTCGTACAGGGCCACCCCGGCGCCGAAGTACGCGCGGTTCCAGACCCGCGACGGGATGCCGGCGGCCGGCAGCGGTACCAGGAACGGGATCGGCCGGACCAGGTGCGGGGCGAGCCGGGTGGCCAGCAGCCCGCGTTCCCGAAGCGCCTCGTGTACCAGCCCGAACTCCAGCTGCTCCAGGTAGCGCAGTCCACCGTGGATCAGCTTGCTGGACCGCGATGACGTACCGCTGGCGAGGTCGCGCGCCTCCACCAGGGCGACGGAAAGGCCGCGCGACGCGGCATCCAGGGCGGCGCCCGCTCCGGTCACGCCGCCGCCGATGACGAGCACGTCGAACCGGTCGTGGCGAAGCCGGCGCAGGTCCGCACTGCGCCGCGCGGGCGACAGCGCACCGGTCGCGTACCGGGACACGGCAGGGTCACGCACGTGTCCACGGTACGGCCTGTGCGGCCGCCGGTCCGCGTACTGTGCCAAGCATGGATCAACCGGAGCGCTCCGGCGGCGCGATCGAGGTCGTGCTCGCGGCTCTGGCCGGAGTCTGGATCGCCGCCGTGACCTTCGGCACCCAGGCGGTCACCTGGCTCGTCCAGCAGGTCCTGGAGGTCTCCGGACGGCCGTTGCCGGGCTGGGTCTGGCCGGCGGTCGGCTGGTTCGCCGCCGGGCTGGCCGGCGTGCCCGCGGTGCTGCTGGCCCTGCTACCCCGCTCGCCCGCGGTACGTGCGGCCGGCCGGGCCTGGCTGATCGCCGCGATCGCGCTCGGCGTGCTCGGCTCGATCCGTGCCCTACCGAGCCAGCATCACGAGCTGTATCTCGGCCTGCTCGCGTTCGCCGCGGCCGGGCTGGCCGCCGGGGTGGTCGCGGTACGCCGGCGGGGTTTGCGGCCCCTCCCGGCGCCGGGAGGGGCCGCAAACCCCGCCGGCGTACCGCGACCACCCC
>DASRRF010000438.1:0-4955 GCA_035695905.1 Micromonosporaceae bacterium
TTGTTCCCACCGACACTCCCGGCTTCACCGCCCGCGAGGTGACCCGCAAGCTGTCCCTGCGGGCCTCGTCCACCGGCGAGATCACGCTCGCCGGGGTCCGGCTGCCGGCGGATGCCGCGCTCCCCACCGGGTTGGGGCTGAAGGCGCCGCTATCCTGCCTCACCGAGGCGCGGTACGGCATCATCTGGGGCGCGCTCGGCGCGGCCCGGGACTGCCTGCACACCGCGATCGGGTACGCGTGTGATCGCGAGCAGTTCGGCAAGCCGATCGCGGCATTCCAGCTGACCCAGGCCAAGCTCGCCGACATGGCCCTTGAGCTGCAGAAGGGCTACCTGCTCGCGGTGCACCTCGGGCGGAGCGCGGACCGCGGCGCGCTGCGCCCGGAGCAGGTCAGCGCCGGCAAGCTCAACAACGTACGCGAAGCGCTGAAGATTGCCCGCCAGTGTCGGACGATTCTCGGCGCAAACGGGATAAGCGGGGAGTACCCGGTGCTCCGGCACGCCAACAACCTGGAGAGCGTGCTGACGTACGAGGGCACCTCGGAGATCCACCAGCTCGTGCTCGGCCAGCACTTGACCGGGTACGCCGCGTTCGCCTAGTTCTCAGCGCGCGGGTGTCGCACCCACGCCGTACCGTTTTAACTATCGATACAGACGAGGACGGTGATCGCGATGACCGGCTCCGGGGACCCCACGAGATCAGGTGATCCGCGCCCGACGGCTGGCACCGGGTGGCCGGAGGAGGACACCGACATGATCGGCCGGCCGCTGGACACCGGCCGGTTCTCCGACGCGGCGCGGGTCCAGCTCGCACCGCGCCGGCGTGGGCCGCGCCGGCTGGCCTGGGTCGCCGGCATCGTCGCCGCGATCTTGGCGATTTCGGTGGGGCTCAAGGCGGTCGACCTGTGGCCGCACTTCTCCAACCCGTTCGCCACCAAGACGACCGACCGCAGCCAACCGGTGCTGCTCAAGTCGATCCAGGATCTCAGCCGGTTCGTGGCGGCCAGCGGCAACTTCGAGGTCATCATCGACGTGCAGGTCAACAAGCGGTTCATCCCGGACATCGTGTTCAACGAGCGCACGCTGTTCGTGGCCGCCGGGACGGTCGACGCGTTCGTGGACTTCAGCACGATCTCCGAGGGCGCGCTCGTCATCGACCAGACCACCAAGAAGGTGGAGGTACGGCTGCCGGCCCCGCAGCTGGAGAAGCCGAGCATCGACCACGACCGCAGCTACGTCTTCGCCCAGCAGAAGGGCATCGTGAACCGGGTGGGCGACCTGTTCGGCGGCGACCCGAACCGGCAGCAGCAGCTCTACCAGCTGGCCGAGATCAAGATCGCCGACGCGGCGAAGGCCAGCGAGCTGGCCCAGCGGGCCGAGAAGAACACCCGGGCGATGCTGGAGGGGATGCTGCGCGGGCTGGGCTACACCCCGACGATCACGTTCATCGCGGCCTGAGTTTAGGCGGTCTCGCTCGGCATGATGATCCACAACGCGAGGTAGATGACGAACTGTGGACCGGGCAGCAAGCAGGAGATCAGGAACAGCAACCGGACCACCGTCGGCGACATGCCGAAGCGGCGGGCCAGCCCGGCGCAGACGCCGCCGATCATCCGGCCGTCGCGTGGCCGTACCAGCCGATCGTTGTTCATCTCGTCACTCCCTGTCGGGTCGGTGTTGCCTCTTCCACCGTACAAAGGGCACGCGACCAGGGCATCCGGGCGCGCCAGTAAGGGTGCCCCCGGGGACCGGCCGCCGAGTACCCTCGCCACTGTGATCAGCGTCTTCGACCTGTTCAAGGTCGGCATAGGCCCATCGAGCTCACACACCGTGGGGCCGATGCAGGCAGCGCGCACGTTCGTCGGTGGGCTCAAGGCGGATGGCCAGCTCGCCGACGTGGCCAGGGTCACCGCCGAGCTGTTCGGCTCGCTCGGCGCGACCGGGCGCGGCCACGGCAGCGACAAGGCGATCCTGCTCGGCCTCGCCGGGGAGGACCCGGAGACGGTGGACACCGACGGCGTCGATCACCACGTGGCGGCCGTACGGACCAGTCGGCGGTTGGCGCTGCTCGGCGTACACGAGATCGAGTTCGACCCGGCCGAGCACCTGACCCTGCACCGCCGCCGGAGCCTGCCGTACCACCCGAACGGCATGATCTTCACCGCGCACCGGGGCGACGG
The DNA here is from genome assembly GCA_035695905.1 of Micromonosporaceae bacterium. Lineage (GTDB taxonomy): Bacteria > Actinomycetota > Actinomycetes > Mycobacteriales > Micromonosporaceae > EFPC-2. Next base: position 2,180 of record DASRRF010000438.1, read on the forward strand.
GTCGGTGCTGCGGCAGCGCACGTACTACTCGGTCGGTGGCGGGTTCGTGGTGGACGAGGCGGCCGCCGGCGCGGATCGGATCAAGCTGGACCCGACCGTGGTGGACCACCCGTTCACCACCGGCACGCAGCTGCTCGACCATGCCCGCGCGCTGGGCGGGTCGGTCAGCGACGTGATGCTCGCCAACGAGCTGGCCCGCCGGTGTGAGGCGGACATCCGGTCGGGTCTGCTGCGGATCTGGCGAGTGATGCAGGACTGCGTCGAGCGCGGCTGCGGCCAGGACGGCGTACTGCCCGGCGGCCTGAAGGTACGCCGGCGCGCGGCCGAGCTGCGCCGCGCGCTCGAATCCGAGCACGGTACCGCCGATCCGCTGCGGGTGATGGACTGGGTGATGATGTACGCGCTGGCGGTGAACGAGGAGAACGCGGCCGGCGGCCGGGTGGTCACCGCACCGACGAACGGCGCGGCCGGGATCATCCCCGCGGTGCTGCATTACTACACCCGGTTCGTACCCGGCGCGTCCGACGACGGGGTGGTCCGCTTCCTGCTTACCGCGGGCGCGATCGGCGTGCTGTTCAAGGAGAACGCGTCGATTTCCGGTGCCGAGGTGGGCTGCCAGGGCGAGGTCGGTTCGGCCTGCTCGATGGCCGCGGCCGGGCTGGCCGAGGTGCTCGGCGGTACGCCGGCACAGGTGGAGAACGCCGCCGAGATCGGGATGGAGCACAACCTCGGACTGACCTGCGATCCGATCGGCGGCCTGGTGCAGATCCCATGCATCGAGCGCAACGCGGTGGCCAGCGTCAAGGCGATCACCGCGGCGCGGATGGCGTTGCGCGGCGACGGCAACCACTTCGTCTCGCTCGACAAGGTCATCAAGACCATGCGGGAAACCGGCGCGGACATGAAGGTCAAATACAAGGAGACGTCCCGCGGCGGGCTCGCGGTCAACGTCATCGAGTGCTGAATCCGCCTGAGCAGCGTTGTAACTAACCTGTAACGGATCGAACATGGCACGTTCACCCGATGGGCGTAGCCCCATGAGGTTAGTCACAGTACTGAACTCGGGCGGGTGTATCGGGGTCGGAGGTGACGGTGGGTACCGTCGCGCTCAAGGATGTCACAAAGATCTTTCCCGACGGCACCATCGCCGTCGACAACCTGAGCCTGGACATCAACGCGGGTGAGTTCATGGTGCTCCTCGGCCCGTCCGGGTGCGGGAAGTCGACCGTACTGCGGATGGTCGCCGGCCTTGAGGACCCGACGACCGGCGCGATCATGCTGGACGGCCAGCTGGCCAACGACCTTCCGCCGCGGGACCGGCGGATTGCCATGGTGTTTCAGGACTTTGCGCTCTATCCGCACATGTCCGTCGGCGGCAACATCTCGTTCCCCTTGCGACTGTCCGGAGTGGAGGCTGGGCCGCGGGAGGAGCGGGTAGCGGACGTGGCCTCCGCGCTCGGCATCGGCGACGTACTGGCGCGCAAGCCGCACCAGCTCTCCGGCGGGCAGCGCCAGCGGGTCGCGATGGGCCGTGCGATCGTACGCCGGCCGGGGCTGTTCCTGATGGACGAGCCACTGTCCAACTTGGACAGTGGGTTGCGCGCGGAGCTCCGGGCGGAGATCTCCGGGATGGTACGCGAGCTTGGCGTCACCACCATCTACGTGACGCACGACCAGGCCGAGGCGCTGACCATGGCCGACCGGGTGGCGATCCTGCGCCGCGGCGTACTGCAGGACGTGGGTACCCCGACCCAGGTCTACAACCGGCCGGCGACGCTGTACGTGGCGGCGTTCCTCGGCAGCCCGCGGATGAACCTGCTGGAGGCCTCGGTCTACGTACACCTGGATCGGTACGTCGCGCTGAACCTCGGCGAGCAGGCGCTCTACCTGCCGTGGGAGGACCTCCGGTCGCGAGCCGTGTCGCACTACCACGGCGAGCGGATCGTGATCGGGGTACGCGCGGAGGCGCTCACCCCGGTGGCCCTGGACGCCCCCGGCGACGTGTTGCAGGGCCGGATCCGCTACCTGGAGCACCACGGCCACGAAACCTTGGCGTTCCTCGATATCGGGGCGACCGCGATCGTGCTGGACGACCTCGGCGGTGCCGTACCGGAGGCGCCGTCCGGTGGCTCGCGGCTGCGCCGGTTCGGCCATGTCATCTCCCGGCTGGCCGGCCGGGCCGGCGACCGGGAGCCGGTCACCGCGGGGCACGCGGTCTCCGCGAACGGCCATACCACGCAGCCGGATCACCGCGGTACCGGGCCGGCGAGCGTGTTGACCGACCCGGGTCGCCATCACCGCCGGCCGGCCGAGCTCGCGGTCCGGCTGGCTCCGTACCCGGCCGTCGCGGCGGGCCACCCACTGGCCATCTCGGTACGGATGGACGCATTGCACTTCTTCGACGAACGTGGTAACCGGATAGACGTCGGCTGGCGCGGACCCTGAGTCCGCCATAGGTCAGGGGAGAACCAATGGCGACAAAGCAGTCCGGTCTGCTGGTCATCGAGCGGATCCTGCGCGATCGGCAGGGGATCTGGCAGCAGATCGTGGATGAGCGCGACCTCGGCCAGCTGACCACCCAGATGCTGGCCAGTTCGGCGATCGCGCTGGCCGCCTTCGGGGCGGTACTGGGTACCTTCGGCGGGCCGCTGATGACCCTCACCTCGGCGGTCAAGTTGCCCTTGCTGTTCCTCTGCACGTTGGCTATCTGCCTGCCCACGCTGTACCTGTTCAACCTCGTCTTCGGGTCGCGGCTGTCGGTACGCCAGGCGCTGGC
>DASRRF010000439.1:0-3275 GCA_035695905.1 Micromonosporaceae bacterium
GCACCCCGAGTTGGGTGGACATTGGCACCACTGACGTACCCGGCGCGACGGCCTTCTACGGCTCGCTGTTCGGCTGGACCGTGCAGGACATGGGACCGGACTCCGGTGGATATGGAATCATCCTGCGGGGCGGCAAGCAGGTCGCCGGCATCGGGCCGGCCACCGACCCGGACCGCGGCACCTCCTGGGCCGTCTACTTCGCGACCGACAGCGCCGACGCCAACGCGGCGAAGGTCGAGGCCAACGGCGGCAAGGTGATCATGCCGCCGATGGATGTCTTCGACCAGGGCCGGCTGGCCGTGTTCCAGGACCCCACCGGGGTGTACTTCTCGGTCTGGCAACCCAACCAGCTGAAGGGCGCCGAGGCCGTCGACGAGCACGGCACCATGTCCTGGGTGGAGCTGACCACCCAGGACATCGCGACGTCAAAGTCCTTCTACGAGGCGGTGCTGCCGATCTCGACCCGGGACGCGGACATCGGTGACGGGCAGACCTACACGCTGCTTCAGGTCGGCGACAAGAACGTGGCCGGCGCCATGGGCGTGCCGGCCGAGGCCGGTGGGATGCCGCCGCAGTGGACGGTCTATTTCGCGGTGGACGACTGCGACGCCATCGCGGACAAGGCGGTCGAGCTCGGCGCCACCGAGATGCTGCGGCAGGACTCACCGGCCGGGCGGTTCGCGTTCCTCACCGACCCGCAGGGCGGCGTATTCGGCATCATCCACAACAACCCGGATTTCTCGATGTGAGCAGCGCGGCTGGTGGCCGGTCGATACGACCGGCCACCGCTGCGGTTCGTCCACGCCGGGGGTTCAGAGGTTCAGGTCGATCGCCGACGGGTCGTGGTCGGAGCCGTCGCCGGTGATCTGCGTACGCCGCATCACCCACGCCCCATCGACCTTGGGTACGAGGTCCTGGCTGGTCCAGATCTGGTCGAACAGCCCGAAATGAGTGCCCTCGGGACCCTTGAACCGGTGAGTCCACGGGGTGGGCGACACGCCGGCGAACTTGTCCGCGACCAGCTCGCCCTTGCGGTTCGGTCCGGGCATGGTCTCGGCGCCGCCGATGTGCTCGACCAGTCCGGCGGTACCGAAGGCGGCCAGCGCGGGCGAGTCCGGGTTGTCGTTGTGATCGCCGAGCACGATCACCCGGCTGTCCCGGCGGAGCAGGCGCAGCACGTCGGCGACCGCGGCGGCCTGCCGGGTCCGCTTGTCCAGGATCGCCTTGCGGGCCACCTTCTTCTCCGCCTCGGTGAGCTTGAACTCCTCGAAGATGAACGGGCTCTTCAGGTGGTTGATGAACAGGTGCAGCGGGCGACCGGGGGTGAACACCTCCAGTTGCAGCAGGTCCCGGGAGAACACCCGCTCGCCCGGTGAGCCCGGGTCGGGCCAGAAGCGCCATGAGGACACCCGGCGCAGCGGTACCCGGGAGAGCACCGCGACATCGATGCGGCGGTCGTCGTTGCCCTCGACCACGGTCCGGAACGGATAGCTGAGGCCGAGCGGAACCAGTTCGTCACGGTGGAAGATGTCCAGCGCCTCCTGGTCCTCGACCTCCTGAAGCGCCAGTACGTCGGCGTCCAGCGCGGCGATCCGCCGGGCGATCCAGGTCCGCGCCTTCGGGTCCTTGCCTTTGACCAGCTTTCCCCGGTACGTGCGCAGTACCCCGGTGATCGTCTCTAGACCGGCCTTGACGTGCAGCACCTCCGGGGTCGGCAGCGGGTCGGCCGAGGTTGCCGCACCGGTGACCGAGTCGCCGGCCGGCGCGGTCAGCACGAGCGTTCCGTTCGGCTTCGGCACCGGTGTCGCGTCGGTGCGAAACACCCATCGCGAGAACAGGTTGTTGATGTTGAATGTCGCGATCCGCACCGGGCACCCCCAAGATTCGCCGCCCCCGGTTGGTTACGACGCTAGCCGCGCCCGACCCGGTTCTCCGCCAGATCGGCGACAATTCCCACCTCCGGGGCAACCTTTTTCGCCCCGTTGCGTCCTTAACAAGTGTGCGGACCGAGGATCAGGATTTCACGGACTTCATGCACGCCAGCGCGGATCGGCTGTTCCGGGTGGCGTACCTGCTGACCGGCGACCGGCACCGGGCTGAGGACCTGGCCCAGGATGCGCTCGCCCGCACGTTCAGCGCGTGGCGGCGGGTACGGCAGGAGAACGCGTTCGGCTACGCCCGCCGGGTAATGGTCAACCTGCACACCGACTGGTGGCGGGCACACCGCTGGCGGGAGCGCTCGGTCGGCGAGCTACCCGTACGGGCCGGCGCGCCCGATCCCGCGGTGGCCGTGGTACGGCGGGACTCGGTGGTCCGCGCGCTGCGTACGCTGACCCGCCGCGAGCGCACCATCGTCGTGCTGCGGTACTTCGCCGACATGCCGGAGGCGGCGGTCGCGAACGAGCTGAACATCTCGGTCGGCACTGTGAAGAGCACCGCCGCCCGTGCGCTCGGAAAGCTCCGCGGTACCGCCGATCTCGCCGAACCGACCACAGTGGAGGGTACGAGATGACCGCCACGCGGCAGGAGAACGCATTGCGCGAGGCCATGCGCGACGCCACCGAGGAGCTGCACCTGGCCGTCACCCGGGAGGGCATCGCGCACCGGGCGCGCCGCTCGACGCTGCGCCGGATGGCCGCCACCTGCGCCGTCGTCGCCGCGCTCGCGATCGGCCTACCGGTGGTGCTCGCATCGCGTGACTCTGCCCCGCCGACCACTTCGGTCACGACGCTGCCGACGGTGGTGAACCCGACCCGGGACAACCCGCTGCGCACCGGGGCGGTCCTGAAGGACGGTCGGGAGCTGGTCATCTGGTACGGCAACGCGCTCACGCTCGGCGGCCGCGACCGGGCCACGGGTGTCGTCACGCCGGACGTGGAGATGTCGGTCGCGCATGGCGACGGCGATCCGTCCCTCGGCCCACACGTGTTCGAGGGCGACGCGTTCCAGGTGGCTGGCCAGGGCGGGACCATCACGGTCCGCGGCTTCCGCGGCAAGGTCGCCCGGATCACCGCGACGGTGTCCGGCCGGACCGTTGATGTGCCGCTGGTGTGGACAAGCGAGTACGGTGGCGGGCTCTGCTGGGTAGTCGGGCCGGGCGACGAGGAGCTGCGCCCGTACGACGCCAGCGGCAAACGGATGGACCGGTAGAACCCGACGATATCGTGAACCTCGCGCCGACACTCCTCGACCGGACCGCAACCGTCGAGTCCGGATGCGCTGTTGCGGGAGGGCAGTCAATGAACATCACGATCCTCGACGACTACTTCGACACG
>DASRRF010000440.1:0-9188 GCA_035695905.1 Micromonosporaceae bacterium
TGGCGCGCGCTGACCGCCCGGGATGCCGGTCGCGCGGTCGGCCATGGCGCGCTCGGCCTCGGCCAGGCGGTGGCCTTCGTGCTCGTGGCGCTCGGCCCCGGCCGCTCCGGCGGCGCCGCCGCGGTGCCGTTGCTGCTCGGCGTACCGCTTACCGAGGTGCTGATCGGCCGGTACGCGGTCCGCTGCGCGGTGGCCCTGGACGACCACGAGGATCGCACCGGCTACCACCGGCAGGTCCGGCGCCTGGGGCTGACCACACTCGCCGCCCTCGTGCCACCGCTGACCTGCGGTGTCGCGCTAGCCACCGCGGCCGGGCACCTGCCGTACGGGCTGGCCAGCCACCCCGACGTCCGGGCCGGCCTGCTGCGGCTGGCCAGCGGCGTGCTGCTCGCCGGTGCGTACGGGGTACTGCTGCTGCTCGCGATCCAGCGCCGGCTCGGCACCGCGGTGCTCCTCGCGTCCTGGCCGGCCGCGCTCGCCGCGGTGGTCGCGGCCGGCTACCTGCTGCCCTGGGCGCCCGTGCCGTGGCCGCTGCCCGACTCGTTAGCCGGGTGGGCCGACGCGCTGCTTCCGGCGACCGTCGGCACGCTCACCGCCGCGTACCTCGCCGGGCTCGCCGTCGCCGCGTACGCGGTCCTGGACCCCCGGAGCGCGTGATGGACTGGTTGGTGCCGCTGTACGTGCACCCGTCGACAGATCCTGGTGCGTGGCAGCCGGGTGCGTGGCGGGCGGTCGCCGGCGCCGGTGGGGTCACGGTGGTGGTGAACGTGTCGGATGGGCCGGGGCGCGGTCCGGATCCGGCCTACCGCGCGGCGACCGAGGTGCTCGCCCGGGCCGGCGTGCCGATGCTCGGGTACGTGGATCTCGGCTATGCCGGCCGCCCGCTCTCCGACCTGCTCGACGACGTGGCGCACTGGGCGGACTACCCGGTCCGCGGGGTCTTCCTCGACCAGGCGCCGGCGTCACCGTTCTCGGTCGGTCCGGCCGCCTTGGCGGTACGCGCGGCGCGCCGGCTCGGGCTGCCCGAGGTGGTGCTCAACCCGGGAACCGTGCCCGACCGGCTCTACCGCGACTTCGGCGCGAAGCTCTGCGTCTTCGAGGGCGGCTGGGCGGACTACCAGGCGTGGAGCGGTGCTGGCGGCCAGCCCGGCGACGGGCACCTGGTGTACGCCGTACCGCCGGCCGACCTGCCGTACGCGCGCCGGCTGCTGGCCGACCGGGGCGCCGGCTTCGGGCTGGCCACCGACCTCGCACCCCCGGCCCCATACGGTGGGCTGCCTTCTGCTCTGCCCATGGCGGCGGGGCAGAGCGGCTCTGCCCCGCCGCCATGGGCAGAGCAGAAGGCCACCGGCACCTGGACCGGTGCCCGGTGAAGCGTCCACTGTGGATACTCGTGACCGCGGTGGTCGCGCTCGCCGGCTGCGCCCCGCCGCTAGCCCCGCCGGCCCGTTGGCACCAGCCGGCCGGCCCGCGCCCGCCGGCCAGCCCGGCCCCGGCGACATGGCCGGCCGAGCCGGTCCGCAGCTGGCAGTGGCAGCTGCACGGCACGCTGGACCTGACCGTGGACGCGGAGGTCTACGAGCTGGACGCGTTCACCACGCCCGCGGCCGCGGTCGATCGGCTGCACACGGCCGGCAAGCGGGCGGTGTGTTACGTCAACGCCGGGGCGTACGAGGACTTCCGGCCGGACGCGGGGCGGTTTCCGGCCGCCGTACTCGGTTCGCCGAACGGCTGGCCGGGTGAGCGATGGCTGGACGTCCGGCGCTGGGACAGCCTCGAACCCGTGTTGACCGACCGGTTCACGCTCTGCCGGGACAAGGGCTTCGACGCCGTCGAGGCGGACAACGTTGACGGGTACGCCAATCGCAGCGGCTTCCCGCTGACCGGCCAGGATCAGCTCACGTTCAACCGGGCGCTGGCCCGGCTGGCGCACGGTCTCGGCCTCGCGGTCGGGCTCAAGAACGACCTGGAACAGGCGGAGAGCCTGGAGCCGGACTTCGACTTCGCGGTCAACGAGGAGTGCTTCCGGTTCTCCGAGTGCGAGTTGCTGGACCCGTTCGTGGCGGCCGGCAAGTCCGTCCTGCACGTCGAGTACGCCGTCGACACCGCGACGTTCTGCCGGACGACCAGGGAGTACGGGTTCGCGTCGATGCGCAAGCACCCGTCGCTGGATGCCTGGCGCCAGCCCTGCCCTACCGCCCCCGGGCGCTGACCGACCGCCGTGGCCGGGGCTGGCAGCGCGGGCACGAGTACGACGACCGGTTCATGAACGGCTCGCGGCGCACCGGCGTACCGCACCGGTCGCAGGGTTCACCCTCCCGGCCGTAGACGTGCAGCTTGCGGTCGAAGTAGCCGCTCTCCCCGTTCACGTTGACGTAGAGGGCGTCGAAGCTGGTACCTCCCGCCACGATCGCCGCCGCGAGCACGTCCCGGACGTGGCCCAGCAGGGTCCGTACCCGTGGCCGGGTCAGCGCGTCGGTCTGCCGGGCGCCGTGCAGCTTCGCCAGCCAGAGCACCTCGTCGGCGTAGATGTTGCCGACCCCGGATATCAACGTCTGGTCCAGCAACGCGCGCTTGACCTCGGTACGGCGCCGGCGCAGCGCGGCCACGAACTCTTCGTCCACAAAGGACGGATCCAGCGGGTCGCGGGCGATGTGTGCGATCTCGCGCGGGAGTTCGGCACCGCCGATCGACACCGACAGCCCACCGAACGTGCGCTGGTCGACGAAGCGCAACTCCGGCCCGCCGTCGGCGAACCGGAACCGCACCCGCAGGTGCGTCTCGTCCGGGGTACCCGGCGGCTGCATCAGCATCTGGCCGGACATGCCCAGGTGCCCGATGATCGCGTCACCGGAGTCCAGCGGCAGCCACAGGTACTTGCCGCGCCGGCGGACCTCCACCACCGTGCGCCCGGCCAGCGCCGCGGCGAAGTCCGCCGGCCCGGTCGGGTGCCTGCGGACCGCCCGCGGGTGCAGCACGTCGACGGAGCCGATCCGCCGGCCGGTGACCCACTCGGCCAACCCCTGCCGGACCGTCTCCACCTCGGGCAGTTCCGGCACCGCGCCTCCTCAAGCTCCGTCAGATGGTGTACGGCCACACCGCGACCAGGTAAGCGCCGTACCACAGTCCGAACGCGGCGAACGCACCGAGCGCGAGCGCCGCGGTGCGCGGCCGCTGGCGGCCGATCGCGACGGCCGCCGGTACCAGGATCAACAGTACGGGCACCAGCAGCCGCGGCTTGGAATGGTAGTACCCGGCCTGGCCGAGCACGAGGATCAGCGCGAGCAGTCCGTACACGGTCAGCGGCGGCCAGACGCGGCCGACCGCGACCGTCGCGGCGACCGTGGCCGTGATGAGCAGCCAGGCCACGCTCACCGGTACCCAGCCCTCGCCGCCGCGCAGGGTGTCCACGACAAACCGGCCGACCGAGGAGCCGTGGTCGAAGCTGGTACCCCAACCGGCTGACTGGATCTTGAACCAGGCGCCGAGGTCGCCCACCCGGAGCCCGACCCAGAGCAGGTACGCGGGGACCCCGGCCAGCGCCACCCCGGCCGCGACCAGTGAACGGATGCGCTCCGCACGGCCGGCGTCGGGCCAGGCCATGCCGGCCGCGACGAGCAGCCCGAGCGCGGCCGCGGCACCGGTCGGCCGGGCCAGTGCGGCGCACAGGCCCAACCCGCCGGCGAGCAACCAGAAGCGCCGATGTGCGGCCAGCAGCATCCCGGCGACCAGCGCGACGAACACGCCCTCGCTGTAGGCCAGCGACAGCACCACGGAGACCGGCTGGGTGCTGAACAGCACCAGCAACGCGAACCCCGCGTGACGGTCGTAGAGGCTGGTACCCAACAGGTACACCAGGACGGCGGCGACCGCCCCGGCGACCCAGGCGACCGCGATCGCCGCGGTGGGCGGGCTCACCCCGAGCGCGGCGACCCCGCGGATCAGCATCGGGAAGACCGGAAAGAAGGCCAGCCCGTTGCCGACCACGGCGCCGTTGGCGTCGAGCGTGTAGTCGTGCGGATAGCCCTCGGTGGCGACCCGCAGGAACCAGCCCGCGTCCCAAGCGAGCAGGGTGCCGCGAAGCCCGCGACCGCCCTCCGGCAGTTGCCAGACCACAATGGCGAGCTGCACGACCCGGCTGGCGGCGAACGTGGCGAGAGCGAGCGCGATGCCGCGCCGGCCGCCGGCCGCGCCGATCAATGGCAGCTTGCCCGCATCCCGCCCGGCCACGGGGTACATGTTTGCACGAGCGGGTCAGCCGGTCGTCTGGGTGGCCCGGCCGGACAGGTCGCGCCAGGCGGCCTCCGCAGCGCGCTGCTCGGCCTCTTTCTTACTGCGCCCCTCGACCCCGCCGTACCGCTGCCCGGCCACCACCGCCCACGCGGTGAACGTCTTCTCGTGGTCCGGCCCGGCCTCGTCAATGCGGTACTCCGGTACGCCGAGTCCGAGCGCCGCGGTCAGCTCCTGCAGGCTGGTCTTCCAGTCCAGCGCGGCACCTCGCCCGGCCGCCTCGCTCATCAGCGGATCGAACAGCCGGTGGATCACCGCGGTGGCGGTCTGCAGCCCGTGCTGCAGGTACACCGCGCCGAGCAACGCCTCCAGCGTGTCGGCGAGGATGCTGGCCTTGTCCCGCCCGCCGGTGGCCTCCTCGCCCTTACCCAGCAGGAGGTACGGACCCAGCCCATACGGACCGAGCCGGCGGGCCACGTCCGCCAGGGCCCGCATGTTCACCACGCTCGCCCGCAGCTTGGCCAGCTGACCCTCGGGCAGGTCGGGATGGTTGTTGAACAACGCGGTCGTGATGACCAGGCCGAGTACCGAGTCGCCGAGGAACTCCAGCCGCTCGTTGGTGGGCAGGCCGCCGTTCTCGTACGCGTACGACCGGTGGGTCAGCGCGCGCTCCAGGAGCGCGGCGTCGAACCCGACCCCGAACGCGGCCTCCAGGTGCGTCACGGATGGAGCCGTCACGTGATGACCTCCGGGGTGAGCGCCGCCACGGCCGCTATGATCCGGCCGATCGCGTTGATGCGGTGCAACCGGGCGGCGAGCGCGATGCCGGAGGCCAGATCGGCGGCGGCGGCGGCACCGTGGCAGACGACCGCGGTCCCACCGACGCCGAGCAGCGCGGCCGCCCGGGGCGCGGTGTCCTGCGGCATCTCGCCGCCGGCCAACGCGTACGCCCCCTCGATGCCTTTGAGTAACACGTTTCCGGTGAACCCATCGGTCACCACGACGTCGGCGCGGCCGCCCCGGGTCACGTCGTACCCCTCGACATTGCCGATGTAGCGCCCACCCGCGGCGAGCGTGCCCAGCCCGGACAGGGATCGATGGGTGGCCCGCCTGATCCCGTCCCCCTTGCCGTTCTCGGTACCGATGGAGAGCAGACCCACCCGCGGTTCGGTGATGCCGTGCACGATCGACGCGTACGCCGCGCCGAGAGCCGCGTGCCGGACCAGCGTCGCCGGTGCGGACTCCACCGACGCGCCGACGTCGAGTAGGACGACCGGGCCGGCCAGGGACGGCAACGTTGCGGCCAGCGCGGGCCGGCGTACCCGCCGGCCAAGCCCGAGCACGGCGGCGGTGACGGTGGCCCCACTGGCCCCGGCCGAGACGAACGCGTCCGCCTCGCCCGCGGCAACCGCGGCGACGGCCGCGCGGACCGTGGTGTCGTGCCGGGCCGCCCGGGCCGGCGCGTCGGCCATGCCGACGGCCGCGTCGGCGACCCGCACCCGGATCCGGTCGCGGTCGGCCGCCGGGCACGCGGCAAGCGCCTCGTCGGCCACTTCGCGGGGCCCGACGAGGAGCACATGGAGATCGGGATCGACGCTGCACGCGAGCAGAGCGCCGTCAACCACGACGGCGGGTGCGCCATCCCCGCCGAGGAGGTCGACTGCGATCCGCGCTGGCTGCGGCACGGACCGGGTCAGGTCAGACCTCGATGACCTGGCGGCCCTTGTACGTGCCGCAGACCTGGCACGCCGCGTGCGGCAGCTTGGGCGACCGGCATTGCGGGCAAGGCACCGTCATGACGGCGGTCGTCTTCCACTGCGAGCGGCGGCTACGGGTGTTGCTGCGCGACATTCTTCGCTTCGGGACGGCCACGGTTGGCTACTCCTCGGGCTCGGGCTGGGACATCAATGTGGACAGTGCCGACCAGCGCGGGTCGACCTGCTCGTGGGTATGCCCCGCGGGCAGGTCGTCCCAGCGGACCCCGCAGTCGGGGCACAGTCCTGGGCAGTCGGTTCGGCAGAGCGGGTGGTTCGGCAGCGCAAGCACGACCGCGTCCCGCAGCGCCGGCTCCAGGTCGATCAGGTCGCCCTGCATCCGGCCCACCTCGTCCTCGTCGGTGGTCTCGTCCGTGGTGCTGTGCTCGTAGGCGTACAGCTCCTGCAGCGGGACCACCATCGTGTCGCGGATCGGGCGCAGGCAGCGACCGCACTCCCCCTCGGTGCGGGCCTGTCCGGTCCCGGAGAGGTAGACCCCCTCGGTGACCGACTCGAGCCGTAGGTCGAGGCGGATGGCGGCGCCTTCCGGCACGCCGATCAACTCCAGACCGAGGTCCTTCGGCGCGGGGATCTCCCGTACGACGGTACGCATGGCACCCGGGCGGCGCGGCAAGTCCCGTGTGTTCAGGACCAGGGGCGACCGGGGGTCGAGGTGTACCGGTGAGTGATCATGCATCGTTGGACTCCGGCCAGGAGAGGCCGTCGAAGAATGCTACCCGATCTCCGGAGCCTCATCGCGTTGGAGTCGGTAAAGCGCCGCAGGCGCCAGCGACGCCGTGGGCAGACTCAGAACGGTAGGGGGCGGTCGTCTCCGTCGGGCACGTACGACCCGATCTCCCGCAGCGCGTGCATCTTGTCCCGGCCCCGTTCGATCGAGGCCAATGCCCGGGTCAGGAACTGTTCGAAGTTCGCCAATGCGGTGTCCACGTAGTCGTCGACCTCGTCACGCAGCCGCTGCGCCTCGGCCCGCGCCTCGCCGACGATGCGGGCCGCCTCGTGCTCGGCGGAGACGGTGATCTCGTTCACCGAAACCAGCCGGGCGTGCTCGCCCTCGCCCTCCGCGATGATCCGCTCGGCCTCGCGCCGGCCGGCGTCGATGATCTTGTCGCGTTCCTCCAGCAGCGCCGCGGCCCGGCGCAGCTCCACCGGCAACTCGGCGCGCAGCTCCTCGAGGATCGCGATCGTCTCACCGCGGTCGAGCATGCAGTTGTTCCGGGACATCGGCACGGAGCGCGCGCTCTCCACCATGGCCATGATCTCGTCGATGCGGTCGAGCGGGTCCACCGGCGACACTCCTGTCGGTCCTCGGGCCGCCCCCACTGCGGCCCGAACCATGATGCTGCTGCAACCATCATGCGGCCCAGACCCTAGTGATACTCCGATCGGTCACGCTAACGGCGCGTCCGGTGAGCGACACCCAGCCGTTCGGTCAGCCCGCCGGGGTGGTCAACCGCTCGGCCAACCGCCGGGCGACCGGCTCCGGCACGTGCCCGGATACGTCACCGCCCCACTTCGCCACATCCTTGACCAGGCTGGAGGAGAGGAACGAGTAGAGCGGGTTGGTCGCCATGAACAGCGTCTCGACGCCGGCCAGGCCGACGTTCATCTGCGCCATCTGCAACTCGTAGTCGAAGTCGCTGACCGCGCGCAGGCCCTTCACCACGACCGCGGCACCCTGCGCGCGGCAGAAGTCGACGAGCAGCCCGTGGAACGACTCCACCCGGACGTTCGGGTACGCCTCGGTCGCCTCGTACAGCATCTCGATCCGCTCGTCAATGGTGAACAATCCGGCCTTGGCCTGGTTCACCAGTACCGCCACGATCACCTCGTCGAACAGCCGGCTGGCCCGACCGATCACGTCGAGGTGACCGTTCGTGGCCGGGTCGAACGAGCCCGGACATACCGCGCGCCTCATGGTCGGCGACCGTACCAAAGGGTCGTCTCTCCGTAGCGGCGCACGCGCTCTCCGGTGAGCCCCGGCACCCAGCTCAGCGCCCCGGACCGGGTCGCGCGCTCCACCACCACAACCGCGTCCGTCGCCAGCCAGCCGCCGTCGACCAGCGCGGCCAGCATCGTGCTGATCTCCTCACCCCCGACGGTGTACGGAGGATCCGCGAACACGACGTCGTACGGCTGGCCGTCCGGCGGGGCGCCGGCGAGCACCGCGCTGACCTTCTCCGTGCGCAGGGTCGCCTCGGCCCGCAGGGCCGCCAGGTTGTCCCGGATCACCCGGGCGGCGCGCGGGTCGGACTCGACCAGCAGCACGTGCCCGGCACCCCGGGACTTCGCCTCCAGCCCGACCGCACCGGAGCCGGCGTACAGGTCGATGAACCGGGCGCCGAGCAACTCGGTCAGGGAGTCGAGCGCGGAGAACAGTGCCTCGCGTACCCGGTCGGACGTCGGCCGGGTCTGCTGGCCGGCCGGGGTGGCGATCCGGCGCCCGCCGAACGTACCGGCAACGATGCGGGTCACGGCGCCGACGCTACCGTCCCACCAGTCACACCGGCCCCTCTGATAACAATTCGGCATCGTCCGTTCGGGTGATCTCCTGTCACCCTTGATCCGTCACTAGGGTCGGCCGTTGTCGACGAATGACGTTCACGTCTCATCCGAACCCCCACGTATGGAGTAAGACGTTGATCCGCTTCCTTCCCTCCCCGCGCCGGTTGCTCGCGCTCGCCGGCGCCGTCGCGGTCGGCGTGGCCGCGGCAGTCGCGTTCGCGAGCCCGGCGAGCGCCCACTTCACCGCCGTCTCCGGCAAGTTCAGCTGCGACACGAGCACCGGCGAATGGGTCGTCAGCTGGACCGTGACCAGCCACAACACCCCCGCCGAGGCGACCATGTTCAAGCTGGCCGGGATCGTCATCGGGCCGGCCGGCAGCACGATCACCTGGGCCACCCCGCCGGACCAGCTGCAGAGCATCAACACGCCGTTCACCGGTACCCAGCGGCTGCCCGGCAGCGCCACCTCCGCCAAGCTGGCCGTCCGGGGCAGCTGGAACAACGGCCACGTCGAGGACACCTTCAACACCGCCGTGGTGACCCTCACCGGGACGTGCGCCGCGCCGGCGCCCAAACCGGCGGCGACATTCGCGGCGGCCTGCGACCGCTCGGTGACCGTGACGCTGGCGAACTCCGCCGACGCGACCGGCCCGGCCAGGTTCACGGTGACCGGTGAGCACG
>DASRRF010000441.1:0-8734 GCA_035695905.1 Micromonosporaceae bacterium
GTCGCGCGCGAAGACGCCCTCGGTGTAGCAGCGGTGCCGCTGGTCGAGGAAGGTGAGGAAGAAATCGGAGTCCTCGTCGTAGTGGTGCGAAATCGACTCGCGGTCGTGCGCCTTGCCGCGCAGCAGGGCCGGCAGGTACTCCGACAGCAGCGCGATCGGGTGGATGTCCCGCATGAAGTTGCGCATCCGCAGCGCGGCCACG
This sequence comes from Micromonosporaceae bacterium, assembly GCA_035695905.1. GTDB lineage: Bacteria > Actinomycetota > Actinomycetes > Mycobacteriales > Micromonosporaceae > EFPC-2. The sequence continues at coordinate 203 of DASRRF010000441.1, forward strand.
AGATCGCCGTCGAGGTCCAGCCAGCCGCGCAGGTACGAGACGGCCACCGCGAACTGGTCCAGCGACGCGAGCGCGCGGGCGCCCCGGCCATCCTTCACAGTGATCGTGAACGCCGGCCGGTCCGGCCCGAGTACCCGGGTGGTGCCATCGGCAGTCGTCACTGCAAAGCTGATCGGTGGACGGTCGGCGAAGAACGACTCGTACCGGCGTTGCAGCGGACGGAAAAGGTCAGCGGTGGTCACGGCGCCAATCTAGCCTGGGTACGGCGCCTGCGACAGCGAACGCCAGGTGGCCGGATACCATCGTGGGGCGCAACATCCCGTTAGTACCGAGCTGAGGAGATCGCCGTGTCTGCGAGCCGTACCCCCGCCGTGGCCGACCTCGTCGTCGTCCCCGCGGGTACGACGGCGGCGCAGGCGGTCACCGAGGCGGGTTTGCCCATCGCCGGGCCGAAGGCGGTCGTGGTGGTCCGGGACGCGACCGGCGCGCTGCGCGACCTGTCCTGGGTACCGGAGGCGGACACCCCGGTCGAGCCGGTCGCCATCGACGAGCCGGCCGGGCTGGGGGTGCTGCGGCACTCCACCGCCCACGTGCTCGCCCAGGCGGTACAGGATGTCTTCCCGGATGCGAAGCTCGGCATCGGGCCGCCGATCGAGAACGGGTTCTACTACGACTTCGACGTACTCACACCGTTCCATCCGGACGACCTGGAGACGCTGGAGCGGCGGATGCAGGAGATCATCAAGTCCGGCCAGCGGTTCCAGCGGCGCGCCTTCCCGTCCCTCGAAGCGGCTCGCGCGGAGCTCGCCGACGAGCCTTACAAACTGGAGCTAATAGAGATCAAGTCCGATGTAGACACCGCCGAGGTGATGGAGGTCGGCGGCGCCGAGCTCACTATCTATGACAACGTCGACCCGGGCACCGACAAGGTGTGCTGGTCGGACCTGTGCCGTGGCCCGCATCTGCCGTCCACCCGGCTGATCGACCCGCGCGCGGTGAAGCTCATGCGCACCGCGGCCGCGTACTGGCGCGGATCCGAGCGCAACCCGCAGCTCCAGCGGATCTACGGTACCGCGTGGCCGGCGAAGGACGGGCTCAAGTCGTACCTCCAACTGCTTGAGGAGGCCGCGCGGCGTGACCACCGCAAGCTAGGCGCGGAGCTGGACTTGTTCTCCTTCCCCGACGAGATCGGCTCGGGGCTGGCGGTCTTCCACCCCAAAGGCGGGATCATCCGGCGGGAGCTGGAGAACTACTCTCGGCGGCGGCACGAGGAGGCCGGTTACGCCTTCGTGAACACCCCGCACATCACCAAGGGCCAGCTCTTCGAGATCTCCGGACACCTGCAGTGGTACGCCGACGGCATGTTCCCGCCGATGTCGATGGAGGGCACCGACTACTACCTGAAGCCGATGAACTGCCCGTTCCACAACCTCATCTTCGCCGCCCGCGGCCGGTCGTACCGCGAGCTGCCGCTGCGGCTGTTCGAGTTCGGTACGGTCTACCGCTTCGAGAAGTCCGGTGTGGTGCACGGGTTGACCCGGGTCCGCGGGCTCACCATGGACGACGCGCACATCTACTGCACCGGCGAGCAGATGGCCGGCGAGCTGAAGTCGCTGCTCGCGTTCGTACTCGACCTGCTGCGCGACTACGGGCTGGACGACTTCTACCTGGAACTGTCCACAAGGGACGACTCGGCGAAGTTCATCGGCCCGCCGGAGGTCTGGGAGCGGGCCACCGCCGCGCTGCGGTCCGCGGCCGAGGAGTCCGGCCTGGAGCTGGTGCCGGACCCGGGCGGCGCGGCGTTCTACGGGCCGAAGATCTCCGTACAGGCGCGGGACGCGATCGGGCGGACCTGGCAGATGTCCACCATCCAGATGGATCTCAACCTGCCCGAGCTGTTCGAGCTGGAGTACCAGGCAGCCGACGGCAGCCGGCAGCGACCCGTCATGATCCACCGGGCGCTGTTCGGCTCGATCGAACGGTTCTTCGGCATCCTCACCGAGCACTACGCGGGTGCGTTCCCGGCGTGGCTGGCCCCGGTGCAGGTGGTCGGCATCCCGATCCGGGCGGACCACACCGGGTACCTACAGTCCTTTGTGGACCGGCTGCGGGCTTCGGGCGTACGCGCCGAGCTGGACGAGTCCGACGAGCGGATGCAGAAGAAGATCCGTACGGCGCAGCAGCAGAAGGTGCCGTTCATGGCGATCGCCGGGGACTCCGACGTGGCCGGGGGTACGGTCTCCTTCCGCTACCGGGACGGCTCGCAGCGCAACGGCGTACCCCTGGACGAGGCCGTGGCGCACGTGCTGGACGTAATCGCCTCCCGGACCAACGTGGGGCCCTCGGCGGGCTGATCGCCCGCGCTGGCCGCGGGAACGACACAGGGGTCGATATCTATCTCGGGAGCGGATATCGGGGCTGGCCGTCAACCGAGCAATCGGTGGCATCGCGGTACGTCGAGCCGATTGACTGCGGACGTCGATATCTGCTCCTGAGATTGATATCGCGCCCCATCGCTTGCCAGGGCTCGTGCGCGGCGCCGGCAACCCGTGCTGGCAGCCGCTAGACGGCGACCTCCAGTGCGCGCAGGCCGCGGATGATGTAGCCGGGCTTCCACTCCGGTTCACGTACCAGCCGGAGCCCGGGTGCCCGGCGCAGCACCGCGCCGAAGGACTCGACCAGCTCGATACGGGCCAGCGGGGCGCCGAGGCAGAAGTGGATGCCGGCGCCGAAGGACAGGTGCGGGTTCTCCGCCCGGCGAATGTCCAACGTGGACGGATCGGCGAACACGGCCGGATCGTGGTTGGCCGAGCCGAACAGCAGCGCCACCTCGCTGCCGCGCGGGATGGGTACGCCGCGGACCTCGATGTCCTCCAGTACCCAGCGCTCGAACATCTGCAGCGGTGTGTCGTACCGCATCAGCTCCTCGACCGCGCCGGGCAGCAGCGCCGGGTCGGCCCGCAGCTCGGCCAGCGCCGCCGGGTTGCGCAACAGTGCCCACCAGCCGTTGCCGGTGACGTTCACGGTCGCCTCGTGGCCGGCGTTCAGCAGCAGCACGCACGTGCCGATCAGCTCGTCCTCGGTCAGCCCGTCGACGTGGGCGAGCGCGGAAATCAGGTCGTCGTGCGGATCGGCCCGGCGGGCGCGGGCCAGCTCGCGCAGGTATCCGGAGAACTCCACGCAGGCCCGTACCGCCCGGTCGGCGGCCGCCCGGGTCGGATTCAGCTCGTACATCCCGCAGATGTCCGCGGACCACGGCCGCAACAGGGGCCGGTCGGATTCGGGTACCCCGAGCAGTTCGGCGATCACGGTGACCGGCAACGGCTCGGCGACGGCCGCGATCAGGTCTCCCCCGCCGCCGTTCACCAGGTCGGTGACCAGCTCGTCGGCGAGCCACCGCACGGTCGGCCGCAGCGCCTCGACCCGGCGCGGGGTGAACGCCTGGGAGACAAGCCGGCGCAACCGGGTGTGGTCCGGCGGCTCCCGGTCCAGCATCCCCTTGCGGATCACCTGCCAGAACGGCGCCAGGTGGTCCGGGTCCGCGGGCCGGCCCATCTCTTCGTGGGTGGCGAGATGAAGGTACGTCCGGCCGAGCCGGCGATCCCGCAGCAGCGCGTTGACATCGTCGTAGCGCGCGATCAGCCACTGCCCGGTGGGTGCGAAGAAGCTGACCGGCTCGTGCTCGCGCAACGTGGTGTAGGCCGGGTACGGATCCGCGATGAACGCGGGCGACCACGGGTCGAACACTAGAGGTCGTACGCCGTCGCGTGCTTGGGCTGGTAGAGGCCGAGCGTGCCGCCGCCGGGCAGCCGTACCCCGGTGACCAGGCCCCAACCCTGGTCGGTGACCGGGCCGGTGAGCTCGACGCCCTTCGCGGTCAGCTCGGCCACGGTCGCCGATACGTCCGTGCACATCAGGTGGATCTCGTGGTGCTCGGCGCCGTCGGTCGGGTGCACCCCGATCTCGGCCGGCGGCAGCTTGAAGATGAGCCAGCCGTCCCCGTCGTCAACGTGCGACAGGCCGAGCGTGTCGCGCAGGAACGCGCGGTCGGCCGCGGCGTCCTTGCTGTAAAGGAGCAGGTGGATAGCATCGATCATGTGCTCACCGTACCCACCTATTGCGCCGGCCGGGTACGGCGCGCGAGGGTACGGGTATGCGCGCGTGGCTGTACCTCATCATCGGCCTGCTTGCCGCTGCCCTCGGCGTGGTCTGGACCCTGCAGGGCCTGGATGTCCTCGGTGGCAGCGCCATGTCCGGCAAGACCCTGTGGGCCGTCGTCGGTCCGATCGTCGGCGTTATCGGGCTGATCGTCGCCGTGCTCGGCGTGCGGGGCATGCGGCGTGCGGGCGCGCCGCCGGCCAGCTGAGCTGTCCTTCCTAGCGGGCGCGGTCTTTCCGGCCGGCGCCGTCGTGCCGGCCGGCGCGGTCTTTCCCACCGGCGCGGTTGCCGCGCGCCGGCGGATCTGTTCGGCGTCCCGCCGGGCCTGCGCACGCAGCTCCGCCGCCTGCTCCTCGGCGAGCGTGAGGATCTCCGAGATGCGGGCGCCGACCTGGCGGGCGGCCGACCCGTGCCGGGCCGCGGCGCGCAGCCGACCGATCTCGGCCTGAGCCTCGTACAGCTGGGTCTCCAGCGTGCCCAGCGCGTCGAGCCCGGCCATCGCGGCGTCCAACCGTTGGTTGAGATCGTCGATGTACCGGTCCACCTGGCCGATGTCGTAGCCCTTCCAGACCAGCTCGAAGCCGAGTATCTCGTCGTCCTGTGTCATGCGGTCCCCCGTCTGCGCCCACCCTCACCGTCGCCACGAGCTGAAGCTCGCAAAGACGATGACGTTGTCCTGGTAACTGTGCTTCTTCACGTCGAACTTGCCGCCGCAGGTGATCAGCCGCAGCGTCGGGCGGTCCAGGGGTCCGTACACCTCATCCACCGGGAACCCGCGCTTCGGGTACGACCGGACACCGTCCACCATGAACACGACCACCGTCCGGTCCCGGCGGGTCACCTCGATCGTCGCGCCCCGTTTGAGCGCGCCGAGGTTGAAGAAGACCGCCGGGCCGCTCTTACGGGAGTCGACGTGCCCGACGATCACCGCGCCGCCGGCCTCACCCGGGCTCGGGCCGAGCCGGTACCAGCCGGTCACCGACGGCATGCCCAGCGGAGGCACGCTCACCGAGCCGTCCCGCTCCACGCCGGTGGCCACGACCGGAGCCGTCAGCGCGATCTGCGGGATCGCGATCGCCACCGGCTCCGAGCGGGCCAGGGTGCCCGGCGCCGGCTTGCGTACCCCGGCAGCCCACGCCCCGCCGGCCGGCTGCGGCGGACGCGGCGGCATCGTGGTGACCGCGGCAAGCAGCAGGCCCGCCCCGCCGGAGGCCAGGATGGCCAGGGCGAGAAGTTCAGGCAACCGGCGCATCGCCCCGGCGGCGCTGGATGAGCACGGCACCACCGATGGCAGCCAGCGCGAGCATGCCGGCGCCGGCGGTGATCAGCGTGCTGTCCGGCCCACCGGCCGCCCAGCCGCCACCGCCCTGTGGCCCGGTCGTCACGACCACCACCCGGGCGTTGAACCCGGTGCCGTTGCCGCAGGTGCCGCCGAGGTCGTAGCTGCCCGGCAGGGTGCCGGCCGGCATGGTCAGATCGACAAACCATTCGCCGGGTACGGACGACGAAGAAGCCATCTGGACGTTGGACGCCCCGCCGATCGTGGTGGCGGAGACCGAGGCGCTGTCCGAGTTGGACCCGCAGTTGGCGGTGACCCGGAACGACCCGCCCGGCCGGACCGTACCCGGCGACACCGTCACGTCGTCGGCCAGCGCGATCCCGGGCGCGGCGAGTGCCACAGCCGCGGTACCGAGCGCCGCCGCCACGACCCGTCCGATGAGTTGGTTCTTCCGCACGACACACCGTCCTCTCGCTCCGAGCCCTTTGTCGGGCCATCACCGAGAGTAGTAAGATCGTGAGGATTGTTCGGCCAAATACGAAATTTCATGTTTTAGCGGTACGGACTTACTCGCGCCAGCCGGCCAGCTCGACGCCCTTGCCCACCTCGACCCGCAGGCCGAGGTGCACCTCGCGGGACTCCCCCGGGGCCAGCTCCAGCCTCCAGGTCAGTACGCCCAGCTCGGTACGCTCGGCCGGTTCCGGCTCGATGCGTACCTCCTTGACGGAGATCTGGTCGTCGCGGGACACCGGCAGCTGGTCGAGTACGGTCACCTTCGCTGCTCGCGGCGTGTGGTTGGCCAGCTTGGTGCGGTACTCCAGCTCGCGGCGTCGGGTGGAGCCGAGCGTCGCCTTGGTCGCGGTACGCCGGACCAGCTCCCGCTCCACCCGTACCCGGTCGTCCACGCCGAGCGCCAGCTCGACCTCCTCGCCCGGAGCCCACACCGGCAGCGCCGCGGAGCCGACGAAGTCACCGCCGTGGAAGACCGCGGCCCGGCCCGGCAGCAGCGTGTGCGCCGACGCGTTCACCACGGTCGCCCGCAGGTGCGCGTCCGGGCTGCGGACCGGCGCGGTCACGTAGTCCAGCGCCGCGGTCAGGTCGATCACCGCCACGGTCGCCCGGTGCGCGGCGCCGTCGGCGGGTACCGCGACCGGGCGGGCCGGGCGGTACGTCGCCGCGGAGACGCCCTGCTCGACGGTTGCCACCGCCTCCTCGACCTTGCGCATGACCGCCACGTCCGCGCTCACCCCGGGGGACTCCGGCATCGGGGCGGCGGCCTGGGCGAACCCGGCCGGCACGGCGCGGGCGCGGGCGGCCAGCGGCACCGGCGGCGGCACCGGGCGGACCCGGTCCAGGTACCACGGATCCAGCTCGGGCACGCTGGCCGCGCCGGACGGCCGGGCGGTCGACAGGCTCAGCTCGCACTCCGGCCAGTCCTCGCCGGTGTGCTGGGTGACCAGCCCGTACCAGGTCAGCGCGAGCGCGTCCTCGACCAGCCGGGCATCGTACGCGGACTCCCAACCGGCCCCACTGACCACATAGGACACTTCGAGGTCGATGTCGGCGGCGGCTTCCGAGGAGACCGCGAGTGAGACGGCCACCGCGAGCCGGTCCGGCTGGCGCTGCGCGGCGAGCTCGTCCAGCCGGCGCTCGGTGGCGGCCAGCCGGTCGGCCACCAGCTCGCGCTGCTGGGCCAGGTCGCGTTGGCGGGCGCGGAGCGCGGCCATCCGCTCGCCGACCGAGTCCGCGAACGCGGTCACCCCGGCCGGGTCCACCTCGCCGGCGGCCAGCGCCCGGGCGTACGTACCGCCGGCCCGCTGGATCAGCTGCTCCAGGAACTCGGCGAGCTGGGCCTGTACGCCGTCCGCGTCGGCCAGCTCGGCCAGCTCGGCGCGCAGCGTACGGCGCTGCTCCTCCAGCTCCCCGACGGCCGGATCGGGGGTACGCGGGTGGTGCCGGCGCTCCACGTCGACGCCGAGTACCGTGGCCGGACCGTGGCCGCTGACCCGTACCGAGTCCGCGTGCAGCCCGAGCGGCAGCGGCTCGACGTACACCCGGTGATCGCCATCGGCGAGCCGTACGGTGCCGCTGCGGGTGATCCGCGCGCGGTCGGGATAGACGGTGACAGCGCTGATCGGCGCCTCCAAGAAGGTCACGGGCGAAGGGTACCCGTGGCGGCCCGCCCGCGGCGGCCGTAGAGAGCCAGCCCGCACAGCGCGCCGAGCCCACACAGCGCGGCGGTGACCAGGAAGATCTCCCGGTACTCCACCCGCAGCGCGGCATGCAGCGCGGCCCGGTACGCGGCCACCCGCCGCTGGAACTCCGCGTCGTCGATGCCGAGCGGGATCGGGGTGACCAGCGTCGCGGTCAGTGACTGGAACCGGTGCAGCCCCCACGCGGACAGCGCGGCGACACCGAGCAGCATGCCCATCATCCGGGCGACCACCACGGCGGCGGACGCCACCCCGTGCTGTGCGGCGGGCACCGCCCGCAGCACCGACGCGGACAGCGGCGCGACCACGACGCCGAGTCCGAGACCGGCCAACGCCAGGTCAGCGTCCAGCCGTGGCACGCCGAAGTACCGGCTGGCCAGCACGTCCGCGGGCCAGCTGGCGATCAGGAGGTATCCCACCCCGGCGAGTACGAGTCCGAAAATGGTCACCAGCCGCTCGCCCACCCGCGGCACCAGCAGGCCGCCGAGTGCGGCGCCCGCGGCCAGCGCGACGAGAAACCGGGCGAGCACCAGCGCGCCGCCCATCGCGCTCTTGTCCCACAGCGTCTGTGCCATCAGCTGCACGTCAACGAGGGTGACCAGCAGGGCGGCGCCGGCCAGCGCGCTGGCGCCCAGGGCCGCGAACAGCGTCCGCTTGCGCACGCCCCGAAGGTCGAGCAGCCGGCTCGGGGCGTACCCCTCCCAGATGAGGAACGCGACCAGGAGCAGACCACCCAGGCCGATGGCCCGCGGACCCCACGATGGCAGGACCGCGCGGGCCGGATCCGGGTTGTAGAGCCCGACCACCAGCAGCCCCAGGCCGGCCGCGAGCAGCAACCCGCCCAGCACGTCGACCCGCGGCCGTGGCCCGGACCGGCCGGGC
>DASRRF010000442.1:0-2771 GCA_035695905.1 Micromonosporaceae bacterium
CGGTGGCACCGGCCGTAGTGAAGACCAAGTTCGCCGAGGCGCTCTATCTCGGGCGGGAGGCGGAGGCGTCGGCCAACTACCCGCTCGGCCGGCTCGGCGAGCCGGAGGATGTGGCCAGCGCGGTGGCGTTCCTGCTGTCCGACGCGGCGAGCTGGATCACCGGGCAGACCATCGTGCTGGACGGCGGCGCCACGCTGATCGGCGGGGTCGGGTAGCCCGGTGGACGGCCGGACCGCCCGGGCGCAGCGCACCCGGCGAGCAATCGTCGACGCGTTGCTGGAGCTGACCGGCGAGGGTATGTTCAAGCCGACCGCGGACCGGATCGCAGACCGGGCCGGCGTCTCGCTCCGTACACTGTGGACGAATTTCAAGGATCTCGAGACGCTGTACGCCGCGGCCGGCGACCGGCTCGTCGAGTGGCAGCTGGCCGAGTACCGGCCGGTCTCGCCGGACCTGCCGCTGGCCGATCGGGTGGCCGCGTTCTGCGCGCAGCGGGCGAGGATGCTGGAAATCGTCGCGCCGGCGGCCCGGGCGTCGGCGCTGCGGCTGCCGTTCTCCACGCACCTGCGCAGCTATCGGGCAGAGCAGAGCGCCCGGGTCCGGCGCGAGCTTTGTGCGCTGTTCGCCGCTGAGTTGGACGCGGCCGGGGTGGACCGCGAGGAGCTGCTCACCGCCGTACTCGCAGCCTCGACCTGGCCGGCCTGGTCGATGCTGCGCGACGAGTGCGGGCTCGACGTCCCGATCGCCTGCGCGGTGATGACCCGCACGGTAAGCGCCCTGCTCACGGGCGTGACTTTGAGTCGGTAACCCGTAATCTCCGGACAAACCACCCCGGACGTGGAAGGATGCATCGTACGACCAGATAGCTCGCATGGGGGGTCGGACGGTGGGTCATCAACGGGGGCTCAGGTGGGTCGCGACGGCCGGGGCGTGCGCGCTCGTCCTGGCAATGATCGTCGGTGGACACTATCTCGGCCGGATGTCCTTTGACGATCACCGGGCGATGCCGGCCGCGTCACCATCACCGTCCACAGCGGACACCACGGCGGAGCCCCGTTCCGAGCCGGTTCATACGTTCGCCCCGGCGGCCGCGCCGCAGGCGGTCCCGCCCGAGGCCGCCACCGTTGCGGACCCGCGCACGGTCAAAGGTCCGTACGGCAGCAACCAGCTCACCGGTACGCCGTCGGTTGCGCTCACGTTCGACGACGGCCCGGATCCGGTGTGGACCCCGAGGGTCCTGGACCTGCTGCGGGAGTACGGCATCCACGCGACTTTCTGCGTGATCGGTGCGAACGTACGGGCGTTCCCGGCGCTGGTGACCAGGATCGCCCGCGAAGGCCACACGATGTGCAACCACACCTGGGGCCACAACATGGACCTCGGGTCGTGGTCGCCGGAGGAGATCCGTTCCAACCTGCAGCGGACCAACGACGAGATCCACCGCGCCGCGCCGGGCGTACCGATCCCGTACTTCCGCCAGCCCGGTGGGTTTTGGACACCGCTGGGTATCCAGGTCGCGGCGCAACTCGGCATGGCCTCGATCCACTGGGACGTCGATCCGCAGGACTGGTCCCGCCCCGGCGCGGGGGTGATCGCCCGCACCGTGGACGGCGGTACCCGGCCGGGCTCGATCGTGCTGCTGCACGATGGCGGTGGCGACCGGTCCGGCACGCTGGCGGCCTGCCGGGTGGTGCTGCCGTACCTGCGCGCGAGGTTCCGCCTGACGGCGCTACCGGTGCCGCACACGTACGAGCACAGCCGCGGCTATCACCGGGCGCCGTCCTGACGCGGTCCGACTCCAACGGCGGCGCGCGGCCTGGCTAACACCCATGGCCGATCTCTATCTCGTGACCAGATATCAGCCATCATCGGCAACCGCCACGCGTCCCGGACTGGCGGCCAATCGGGGGTTGCCTGACGGCGGTGATATCTGCCCGTGAGATAGATATCGGCACCCATGTTGTGCTGGCTCGCCTCACGCGGACGGAGTGTGCCGCGGCTGGTCCTCCCGGCTGGACCGCGGGCCGACCAGGCCGGGCGATCGCGCCGCCCGCCCCGCGGTCTTGGCCGCCGGGCCCGCCGGCTTGGCCGCCGGGCCCGCCGGCTTGGTTGACGGAGCCCCCGCCGGCTTGAGTACCGGATTGCCCGCCGCGGGACCCGCCACAGGGCGGGGCAGTGCGGGTCCCGCAGCGGGGGCGCCGGCCGGATGGCCAACTGCGGCGCCGCAGGCCGGGCACGTGCTTGCGATACGACCGCGCTCGATCGCCTCACGAAACGCCGCCCGGCTGCCCATCAGCACGCCGAAGAAGAGCGCGGTGAATACGATGGGTACCGCGAGGATCACGATTACGGTGGTCATGACGGTCACCCCTCTCGGCGCGCCTCACCCTTTGACGGTAAGCCCTCGTGGCGGCGCCGGACATCACCCTATCTGCGTACATCGCGGGCTTCCGGCCTGAATGGTGGAAGGTGCTGTCACCTGAAACCCCTAGTGGTTGTCCGGAACCGGCCGGCAGACCACAATCGATGCCGATGACTGGGTGCTTCGCCCGCCGCCGGTCATCAGCCCGCACTTGGCGGAGGACGGGCCCGGGGAGGAACGGTGGCGATCTCGTCCGGTTACGACCGCGCGATCCGGATTGCCGTGCGCTCCGATCGACGGTTGTTCCGTGATGCGCTGACCGCGTGCCTGGCCACGCAGCCCGACTTCACCGTGGTCGGCCACGCCGGTGACGTCGACGATCTGCTCGCGCTCTGCGAGCTGCAGCATC
>DASRRF010000443.1:0-1515 GCA_035695905.1 Micromonosporaceae bacterium
GACTTCATCAAGCCCGGCGTGTCGTACGAGGACATCGCCCGCACCTGCATGCGGGTGCTCGCCGAGGGGCTGCGCGATCTCGGCGTACTCCCGATCGGCGTGGACGAGGCGATGGAGAAGGACTCGATGATCTACCGCCGGTGGAGCCTGCACGGCTTCGGCCACATGCTCGGGCTGGACGTGCACGACTGTGCCCGGGCACGCAAGGAGAAGTACCGGGAGGGCACGGTCGGCGAGGGCTACGTGCTGACCGTCGAGCCCGGGCTGTACTTCCAGCGCGAGGACGAGCTGGTCCCGGACGAGCTGCGCGGCATCGGCGTACGGATCGAAGACGACGTGCTGGTGACCGCCGCGGGTGCGGTGAACCTGTCGGCCGGCCTGCCGCGTACCGCCGACGGCGTCGAGGCGTGGCTGGCGACCCAGCGCGAAGCGGGTCGGCGGCTACCGGGCTGACCACCCGGTCCAGCGCGCGATGTCGAGGGCGAGCACCGGCCCGGCCGGCGGCTGTTCGGCGTACTGCCGGTACTTGGCCACCAGCGCGGCAGTCGCGCGACCGGCCTCGGCGGGCTCGACCACGACGCGCGCCGGCCCGTCCAGCCGGACCCACCACAGCCTGGACCAGTCCTCGTCGTAGGCGTCGACGAGCAGGCTGGCCCGGCCCGTCGCCTCGATGTTCGCGAGCCGGCGCAGCCTGCGCGTGCGCTTGGGCTTGTGATCGATCGACGTGTACGCCGTATCGCCGACCAGCGCGTAGCAGACCGGCACGACATGCGGGCCGCCATCCGCGTCCACGGTGGCCAGCCGGCCGACCCGTGCGGTCTCGATCACATGCCGCATCTGGGTCCGGTGCACATCGGTAGCGTAGGCCGCATGAAAATCGGCATCGGATTGCCCAACCCCGTACGCGGTACCTCCGGCCACGTGCTGCTGGAGATGGCCCGCCGCGCCGAGGAACGAGGGTTCACCGGGCTGGCGACCATCGACCGGATCGCCTACCCGAACTACGACTCGCTGGCCGCCCTGGCCGCCGCGGCGGGTGCGACCAGCCGGATCGGTCTGCAGACCAACATCCTGCTCGGCCCGGCGTACCAGCCGATCCTGCTGGCCAAGACCGCGGCCAGCATCGACCAGCTCTCCGGCGGCCGGCTCACCCTCGGGCTCGCCCCGGGCGGGCGGCCGGACGACTACCTGGCCACCGGCAACGACTTTCACACCCGCGGGCGCGACCTCGACGCGATGGTCGACGTGCTGCACCGCGCCTGGCGCGGCGAGCACGTGGTACCCGGTGTCGACCAGCCGGTCTGCCCGATCCCGGTCAACAACCAGCGGGTACCGATCCTCTTCGGCGGCGGCACCGACCGCTCGATCGAGCGGATGGTCGCGTCCGGCGACGGCTGGACCACCGGCGGCGGTACGGCACAGATGGCCGCGCCGATGTTCGCCAAGGCGCGGGATGCGTGGCGGCAGGCCGGCCGCGACGGGGAACCACGGCTCGCCGCGCTGGCGTACTTCTCG
>DASRRF010000444.1:0-6181 GCA_035695905.1 Micromonosporaceae bacterium
CTGGAACGGCGCCATAAGATCCGCCGAGGTACCGGCGCTCGGTATTCTCGTCCTTACGCGGATGGAACTCGGCAAGCGAGAACAGGGACGTACCGCCGGCCGAATCCTTCTGGACGAACCAGATCTCGTCTCGGGCCAGGATGTCCTCACCGAAGCTGGTCCCCAGGAGTGTGGCGTCGTGCGTTGTAAAGATCAGCTGTGCGCCGAGCGGGTTAGTCTCATCATGACGGAACAGCTCAATGAGCCGCGGGGTAAGCCGCGAATGCAGGCTCGAATCGATCTCGTCCACACACAAGACGGCGCCCCGTTCGAGGGCCGTAAGAGCGGAGACGAGCAGCGAAAGCCACTCCAACGTTCCCTTTGACTGCTCCCACGTGCGCATGACCACGCCAGAATCGCCGTGCACGAACTCTAGCTCCGGTCGGTAAAAGACCGACTCCTTGTCGGCCGATGGAGCCGCGGACACCCGGACATCGACGATGCCGAGATCAGCTTGGCGCGTCAGCGCGACCAAGCGCTGAGTCGGCCCAGAGCCGCCCTCCAGGAAGTCGATGATTCGGAGGTCGCCACGGCGACCGAACCCGGATCCGAACAGCAGCGATCTCTGCAGCCAGCCGTATGCCTGCGCGGTCTCCGGGAAATTCGACTGGCCCGCCACGGAAAGAAACAGAGTGTTGTCCCGGGTGAGCCGGGTGAGCACATCCACCTCGCCGCGGGGCACGTGAGTTCCGAATATCCAGCTCGAACCCTCGCGCTCGAAAACGACCCGTTTCCGGTTCCGCGGGTAGGAGTAGAGCCATTCCTCGCGGATCTTCTTGTCATCCGCAACAAGCCCGTACACGTATCGGATATCGGCCCCCATGAACTCGACAATGAACACGGACGGCTCCTCGGAGGCTGCGGGAGCGAGCCGAAACGGATACCGAGGGACACCCGTATCAGGCTTCCAGGCCGCGTAGGACTGATCCACCGCGCGCTGCAGCCAGGAGAGTGCGTCGATCAAGTTTGACTTGCCCGAGGCGTTCGCCCCGAACACGGCCGCCACGGGCACCGTCGGACGGCTCTTGTCATAGGCGGGCAGCAGCGATAGCTCCTGTTCAGCATAGATCGACTTATGGTTGGCGACCCGGAAGCTACGAAGCATGGCTGCCCTCTCGACGACTTTCAAGCCTCTCTGTGCAAGTAAACCGCAAAATCAGCCTCTGTCTTCCAGGATTTCGGCTGCTGGGTTGTAGTAGCCCTCCTCGTGCCGGGCGACGCCGTCCAGCCCGCGCCCGCCGTCGGCCGGCCGCTTCATGATCCCGAACGTGCCGTCCGCGATCGCGGTGAGCAGGCCAGCTCCGTCCACAATCGACTCAAGAAGCGAGACCGCCTCAGATAGCACAACCGCGGCCCGGGTCTGGATGAACCCGCCCGGCGCCGGTACGAAGTCCTCGTGCAGGCCACCCGCCGCGTTCAGCACGTACCGCACGTTCTGCAGGGCAACGTCCCGGTCGGACAGCCACGGTGTGACCACCGCCTCGGTCATCATCCCGACCAGCAGGATGCCCTGCCCGGTGAGAACCCCGGCCAGGTTGAAGAATCCGTCGAGCAGGTTGCCCCGGAACACGTCACCGGTCATGTGCTTGGTGGGCGGCATCCATTTCAGCGGCGCGTGCGGGAACAGCTCGCGGGCCAGCAGCGCGTGCGCCAGCTCCAGCCGGAACGACTCGGACAGGTCCGGGTTTATCTCGAACGCATGGCCCAGCCCGAGCTGCCAGTCGGCCAGCCCGGCCTCCTTGGCGAAGTACTCGTTGAGCAGTTGGGACACGGTCACCGTGTGCGCCGCGTCGACCGCGTCCGCGGTGGTCAGGTAGTTGTCCTCGCCGGTGTTGATGATGATGCCGGCCCGGGCGTGGATCTGCCGGGAAAACCGCTGGTCGACGAATGTCCTAATCGGATTGATGTCACGGAACAGGATGCCGTACATCGAGTCGTTGAGCATCATGTCCAGCCGCTCCAGGCCGGCCAGCGTGGCGATTTCCGGCATGCACAGCCCGGACGCGTAGTTGGTCAGCCGTACGTAGCGCCCGACCTCGGCCGAAACGGAGTCCAGCGCCGCGCGCATCAGCCGGAAGTTCTCCTGGGTGGCGTAGGTGCCGGCGAAGCCTTCCCGGGTGGCGCCCTCGGGTACATAGTCCAGAAGGGACTGTCCGGTGGACCGGATCACCGCGATCACGTCGGCGCCTTGCCGGGCGGCCGCCTGCGCCTGCGGGATGTCCTCATAGATGTCGCCGGTGGCGACGATCAGGTAGATCCACGGCCGCTGCCGGGGGTCACCGTGCCGCTTCACCAGCCGGTCCCGCGCAGCCCGCTGCTTATCAATAAGCCGGATGCCCGCGCCGACCGAGCGCCGAGAAAACGTCCGGGCCGCGGTCGCGTCCTTTCCGGCGGGTACGCGGAACCGCACCGATCCCGCCGCCGCCTTCTGCGCCAGCAGGGTGAGGTCTTCCACGCCCTCGTGCCGAAGCGCGTGCCAGACCGGCAGCGCGACACCGTACCCGAGCCCGACATCCGCGACGACCGCGTCGACGAGCCGGTTCACCCACGGGATGCCATCCGGATCGGCGCCGCGTACGCCGGCCAGCCGCAGCACCGCCCGCTCGACCGCAACCGTGGTATGGCTGCGGGCCAGCTCCACGACCGGCTTGCCGGCCCGCCGCGCCAGCGTACGGGCCCGGCGGACCAATGCCCGGTCCAGGTTCAGCTTCACGCGCCCTCCGATGAGAAGATCGTCTGTCCACGTAGGACGGTTCTCGAACAAGAAGGCAGCGGTGTCGGGTCGTGCGGACCGCGCTCCTCAGGGTCCTCCGACAGCAGCACGGGCAGGCCCACCTCAGCCACGCCGGCCGGGGTACCCCAGGCGGCGAACGTGGCGGCCGCCCCCGGTACGAGTACGCCCTCGTCATCGCGATGTACGGCGCGCCAGCCGCCCCGGGTGTGCGCCGCGAACGCCGCCCGCTCGCTCATCCGGTACGCCGAGTTGTGGTGCCACATGGCGGCCCGGATCGAGCCCCACGGGTCCAGCGGAGTCACCGGCGAGTCGGAGCCGAAGGCCAGCGCCACGCCCACCCCGTGCATCGCGCCCATCGGGTTGGCCGCCAGCGACCGGTCCACGCCGAGCCGCTGGGCGTACATCGCCGAGGGGCCGCCCCACAGCCGATCGAAGGCCGGCTGCATGCTCGCCACGATCCCGTACTCCACGAACGCGGCGATCAGCGCCTTGTCCATCAGCTCGGCGTGCTCCACCCGGTGCCGGGCCTTGCGTACCCGCTCGACGCCGAGCCGCTGTGCCGCCGCCGCGAACCCGGCGACCACAGTGGACAGCGCGGCGTCGCCGATCGCGTGGAACCCGCCCTGCACGCCGTGCTCCGCGCAGTCCAGCAGGTGGTCGCGGACCTGCTCGGCGGTCACGTACCCGTGGCCGGAAGAAGGACTGTCCAGGTAGGACTGTCGCAAGTGGGCGGTCTGCGATCCGAGGGCACCGTCGGCGTAGAGGTCACCGCCCGCCCCGACCGCACCCAGCTCCTTCGCCTTCGCCGCGCCGAGCAGCTCGCCCCAGTAGCCGTACACCTCGGGCAGGCCCTGACCACCCACGGCGAGCAGGCCGGTGAAGTCGGTCTCATCCGACGTGCCCGGGCCACCACACTCATGTACCGCGGCGATGCCCAGGGTCGCGGCGTGCCGCAGCGCCAGCTGCTGCGCGGCCGACCGCTGCGCCGGGGTGATCGAGCCGAGCGCGACCGCGCGGACCGCATGGTGCGCCGCCCGGCGCAGCCAGCCCGAGGCGTCGAAGCCGGGCGCCTCGCGGGCCGCCGGAGCCGCGGCGAGCAACGCCGACGAGCACACCGCCGAGTGGATCGACGCCTGGGACAGGTAGACCATCCGTCCGCCGCCGGCCCGGTCCAGCTCGGCGGCGGACGGTGGTACGTGCGCCGCCCAACCCGACTCGTCCCAGCCGTGCCCGAGCACCACCGCGTCGGCGGGCAGCCCGGCCGCGAACGTGGCCACCGCGTCGAGTACCTCAGCCGCCGACCCGGTACCGGACAGGTCCAGCCCGCCCAGCGCGAGTCCGGTGTCGGTCGCGTGCACGTGCGCGTCCACGAACGCCGGTGTTACCAGCGCGCCGTCCAGCTCGACAACGCGGTCGGCGCCGGGTGCATCGGCGTCCGCTCCGAGCCAGGCGACCCGGTCCCCGTCGACGAGCACAGCGGTGGCCCGGGGGTCGGCGGGGCTGTAGACGTGCCCGCCGCGGTACAAAGTCACGGGGCTCATGCTGCTCAGTGTGCCGCGAGTCTGGCCTCGATGAGGCTGCGTACCGCCGGCTCGCTGCGCAGGAGATCCAGCGCGTACTCGGCATGCCCCGGCAGGTAGCCGTTGCCGATCAGCATGGTCACGTCCGCGGCGAGCCCCTCGGCGCCGAGCGCAGCCGCCGCGAACGAGGTGGCCATCGAGAAGAAGATGATCGTCCCGCCGGCCACCGTGGCCAGGATCGCCCCGTGCTCGCAGCCCGGCACATCCACGCAGACCACGGTGATCTCGGCCGGGCCGCCCAGCGCGCCGGTGACCGCCGCGGCCAGCGCCACCGGGTCCCGGGCGTCGGCCAGCGCCACCACATCGCACAACCCGGCCGCCGCCAGCCGGTCCCGCTCCTCGGTGGTCGGCACCACCCCGACGGTCCGGCGCGCGCCGGCGTACCGCGCCGCGGCCAGCGCCAGCGACCCGCTCTTGCCGGCCCCGCCGAGCACCGCCACGGTCGGGGCGAGGTAGCTGCGCGCCACCCGGTCGGTCAACGCCGGTGCCCCGCACACGTCGAGCACCGCGAGCGCCAGCTCGGCGTCGATATCCTGCGGGAGTGCGGCGGTGACCGACCGGGCGAACAGCACCGCGTGCCCTTCGCACGGGACCTGCTCGCTGCGCCCGTCCCAGCGGGCCAGCCCGTCGCTGATCGACAGCGGGGTCAGCGTCAGCGAGACCAGGGTGGCCACCCGATCGCCGGGTTTGAGGCCGAGCGGCGAGTCCGGCCCGACCGCGTCGACCGTACCGATAAGCATCCCCCCGGACCCGGTGACCGGATTCTGCATCTTCCCGCGGTTAGCGATGATTTCCAGCACCGCGGCCCGGATCGCACCGCCGTCACCGGCGTACTGCTCGCTCAGCTGCCGGAAGCTCGCCGCGTCCAGATTCAGCCGTTCTACGGCGATCCGTACCTCGTCTGCGCCGATCTCCGGGCGGTTGTCCAGCCGGGTCGCCGCCTGGGGCAGCACGCCGGCCGGCTCTAGTACCCGATGCAGCCCCACTGGCGACGTCATCGCTGGTCAGTCCTCCTGATCGCCGAAAATCCTCCGGCAGGATAGTTTGGATGCGAGAGATCTTCCAGTAGCCTCCCTCGGGTCGGCGGCGTACGCAAGGAGCGAGGAGGACGCGTGGAGGCAGCTCAGCCGTACCAGTACCGGCGCCGCGAGCTCGTCGAGCCGGACTGGACCAGGTTCCCCGGCTGGCGCGGAGTGAGCCGGGCCGAGTGGGAGTCCGCCCAGTGGCAGCGCGCGCACTGCGTCAAGAACGTCAAGCAGCTCCGCGACGCCCTGGGTGACCTGGTCGACGAGCGGTTCTACGCGGACCTGGCCGACGACCAGCAGGGCTACGCCACGATGTCGATGCTGCTGCCGCCGCAGATGCTCAACACGATGAACGCCGACTCGACCGACGCGTTCTACGCCGACCCGGTCTGCCGCTACATGCTGCCGGTACGCTCCGACCGCCGGGCCGACTGGCCGTCGCACCCGTACGCCACCCGGGACTCGCTGCACGAGCACGACATGTGGGTGGCCGAGGGCCTGACCCACCGCTACCCCACCAAGGTGCTCGCCGAGCTGCTGTCCACCTGCCCGCAGTACTGCGGGCACTGCACCCGCATGGACCTCGTCGGCAACTCGACACCCGCGGTCGACAAGCTGAGGCTGACCCTCAAGCCGGTCGACCGGTACGACGGGATGATCTCCTACCTGCAGGCGCACCCCGGCGTGCGGGACGTGGTGGTCTCCGGCGGCGACGTGGCGAACGTGCCGTGGCGCAACCTCGAGTCGTTCCTCATGCGGCTGCTGGCCATCGACACCATCCGCGACGTCCGGCTCGCCACCAA
>DASRRF010000445.1:0-8868 GCA_035695905.1 Micromonosporaceae bacterium
GGCGTGCCGTCGGCGAAGCTCGCCTGGTACGCCGAGGCGCGCCAGGCTGGACGCGTACCCCCGAATGTCTTCTGGCCGGTGCCCAATGTGGACTCCGGCCTGGTCGCGTTCACCCGCCGGGCTCCACCGGCCGACCCGGCCATGCGCGTGGCGGTCTTCGCGGTGGTGGACGCGGCGTTCGCCCAGCGGCGCAAGATGCTGCGCTCGGCGCTGGCCGGCTGGGCCGGTTCGGTGGCCGCGGCGGTCGCCGCGCTGGAGGCGGCCGGGATCCCGTCCACCGCGCGCGGCGAGGAGTTGAGCATCGGCCAGTTCGCCGCGATCGCCGCCGGACGCGAGTTGTAGGGTTGCCCGGTGCGAAGGGTGTACGCGTGACTGAGCCGCTCTCGGAAGAGGAAGGCGACCGGCCGCGGGCCGCGGCGTCCGGACGGGTGCTGGTGCGGGTACCGGCGAAAGTCAACCTGCATCTCGGTGTCGGGGCGTTGCGCCGCGACCACTTCCACGAGGTGACTACGGTGTACCACGCGATCGGACTCTTCGATGAGGTGTCCGCGCGCCGCGGTGACACGCTGACGCTGACCATGGAGGGCGAGGGCACCGGGACCCTCGCGCTGGACGACAGCAACCTGGCGCTGCGCGCGGCCCGCGCGCTGGCCGAGCACACCGGCCGCCCGGCGCACGCCCGGCTGCACCTGCGCAAGCAGATCCCGGTCGCGGCCGGGCTCGCCGGCGGCAGCGCGGATGCGGCCGCCGCGCTGGTCGCGTGCGATGCGTTGTGGGGTACCGGCTTGTCCCGCGACGAGCTGGCCGCGGTCGCCGCGCGGGTCGGCAGCGACGTTCCCTTCCTGGTGTACGGCGGAACCGCGCTGGGCACCGGCCGGGGCGACACGGTCAGCCCGGTGCTGGCGCGCGGCAACACCTGGCACTGGGTGCTCGCGCTCGCCGAAGGCGGACTGTCCACACCGGACGTGTACGCCGAGCTCGACCGGATGCGGAGCGCCGGCGCCGGAGCCGGCCGAGCCAGCACAGCGGCCACCGCTCGCCAACTCTCCCGGCTGGGATCCACCGATCCGTTGCTGGCCGCGCTGCGCCAGCGGGACCCGGCCGTACTCGCCGCCGCGCTCGGCAACGACCTGCAGGCCGCCGCGGTGTCGCTACGCCCCGCGCTGGCCGGCACGTTGAAGGCGGGACTCGCCGCCGGCGCGCTCGCCGGCCTGGTCTCCGGCTCCGGTCCGACCTGCGTCTTCCTCGCCGCGGATGCGGCACAGGCGAGCGCGATCGCGGCGGCGCTGGACGGCTCCGGGGTGTGCCGTACCGCCCTGGCCGTACCGGGTCCGGTGGCCGGCGCCCGGGTCGTCTAGGACGGCCGGTACGTGGCGAACATCGTGAACCTGGACCGGGTGGCCAAGGCGTACCCGTCGGGGTGGCTCTTCGACGGCGTGTCGGTGGGGCTCGACGAGGCGGACCGGGTCGGCGTGGTCGGGCTCAACGGTGCCGGGAAGAGCACGCTGCTGCGGATGCTGGCCCGCGACGAACAGCCCGACGCGGGCCGGGTCACGCACCGCCGGGATCTGCGGGTGGCGTCGCTGCCTCAGGAACTCGACCTGCCGGCCGCGGCCACCGTACGGGACCTGGTGGTGGGTGCCGGCCCGGAGCATGAGTGGGCCGGCGATGCCGGGGTACGGACCGTCCTGCGTGGACTCGGGATGCCCGGCCTGGGACTGGATGCCGCCGTCGGTACGATGTCCGGCGGCGAGCGGCGCCGGGTCGCGCTCGCCGCGTTGCTGGTCCGTACCACCGATCTGCTGATCCTCGACGAACCCACCAACCACCTGGATGTGGCCGGGATCGACTGGCTCGCCGCGCACCTGATGGCCCGGCGCGGCGCGCTCGTGGTGGTCACCCACGACCGGTGGTTCCTGGACGCGGTGTGCAGCCAGACCTGGGAGGTGGTGGCCGGCACCGTGCAGCCGTACGAGGGTGGGTACGCGGCCTGGACGCTGGCCCGCGCCGAGCGCGCCCGGATCGCCGCGGCCACCGAGGCCCGCCGGCAGAACCTGCTGCGCAAGGAGATTGCCTGGCTGCGCCGGGGTCCGCCGGCCCGGACCGCCAAGCCGAAGTTCCGCATCGACGCGGCGCAGGCGCTGATCGCCGACGAGCCGCCGGCGCGCGACTCCGTGTCGTTGCGCCGGTTGGCCACCGCCCGGCTGGGCAAGCAGGTGTACGAACTGGACGGCGTCTCGGTCACGCTCGGCGGGCGGGCGATCCTGCGGGAGGTGACCTGGCGGGTCGGCCCCGGCGACCGGATCGCCGTGGTGGGTGCGAACGGCGCGGGCAAAACCACCCTGCTGCGGTTGCTGGCTGGCCTCCGTACCCCCGAAAAAGGCCGGGTGGTGACCGGGGCGACGGTCCGTGCGGCCTTCCTGTCGCAGGAGCTGGCCGAGTTGCCGGATGACCGGCGGGTGCTGGAGGCCGTCGAGGATGTCGCGCGCCGGGTGACGCTCGGCGACCGCGAGCTGTCCGCCGCGCAGCTCGCCGAGGTGTTCGGGTTCTCCGACCATCGACTGTGGACGGTGGTGGGCGAGCTGTCCGGCGGTGAACGGCGCCGGCTGCAGATGCTGCGCCTGCTCGCCGGGGAGCCGAACGTGCTGCTGCTCGACGAGCCCACCAACGACCTGGACACGGACACCCTCGCCGCGTTGGAGGACTTGCTCGACTCGTGGCCCGGCACCATCATCGTGGCCAGCCACGACCGGTACCTGGTGGAACGGGTGGCCGACACGGTCTACGCGCTGTACGGCGACGGCCGGCTCACCCACCTGCCGCGCGGGGTCGACGAGTACCTTGCTGCGGTCGCCGCCGCCGCCCCCGTTGATCAAGGGGTTTGGCACGCACCGCGGCCGGATCCGGGTACCAAACCCCTTGATCAACAGGAAGGGCGGGATCAACAGGAAGGGCGGGCGGGCGCGGGGCGGGCGGCGCGGCGGGAGCTGGCCCGGTTGGAGCGGACGATCGAGCGGCTCTCCGAGCGCGAAGCCCGGCTGCACACCGAGCTCGCCGAGTACGCCACGGACTATGAGAAACTCTCGGCGCTCGATGCCGAGCTGCGCGCCGCGACGGCCGAGCGGGAGCGCGCCGAGGAGGAATGGCTGGCGCTCGCGGAGCGGGTGCCGGAGGCCTGAGCTGGGGATGCGAGAATTCCCGCCATGTCTCACATCCCGGTCAACCACCACCTGCGGCCGCTCTACCGGGTGCTCGCCACGCTCACCGGCATCTTCGTGCTCGTGTTCGGCATCGTCGGGCTGACCCGGACGCGCGGTACGGACCTGTTCGCCCACGGCAGCACGACGGCGCTCGGCCTGCGTACCAACCTGGCCTTCTCGCTACTGTCCATTGTGGCCGGCGCGGTCATCGTCGTGGTCACGGTGATCGGGCGCAACCTGGACCACTTCGTGAACATATGGGGTGGCGCGCTGTTCCTCGTCGCGGGCGCGGTCATGATGCTGTTGATGCGTACCAGTGCGAACTTCCTGAACTTCTCGATGAGCACCTGCATCGTGTCGTTCCTGATCGGCATGGCGCTGCTCGCCGCGGGCCTGTACGGCAAGACCGGCTCGCCGGACGCCGCGCGGGTCGAGGAGGCGTTCCGGCACGGGGGACACTGACCTACCTGCGGCGGGCCGACTGCGGCGGGCCTACCTGCGGCGGGTGATCAGCGTGGGCTTGGGTTCCATGTGCGACAGGCCTTTCCAGGCCAGGTTGACCAGGTGCGCGGCGACCGCCTCCTTGCGCGGCTTGCGCACCTCCAGCCACCACCGGCCGGTCAGCGCCACCATGCCGACCAGTGCCTGAGAGTAGAGCTCGGCGAGCTTCGGATCGTACCCGCGGGCCTTGAACTCGGCGCCGAGGATGTGCTCGACCTGGTGCGCGACGTCGTTGAGCACGCTGGAGAAGTTGCCCGAGGACGAACCGACCGGCGACTCCCGGACCAGCACCCGGAAGCCGTCCGTCTCCTCCTCGATGTAGTCCAGCAGCGCGAGCGCCGCCTGTTCCAGCAGTTCCCGCGGGTGGCCCGCGGTCAGCGCGGTGGTGATCCGGTCCAGCAGGGCGCGGACCTCCCGGTCGACCACGACCGCGTACAGGCCCTCCTTGCCGCCGAAGTGCTCGTACACGATCGGCTTGGAGACCTTCGCCCGGGCGGCCACCTCCTCGATCGAGGTAGCGTCGAACCCGCGCTCGGCGAAGAGCTGCCGACCGATGACGATCAGTTGCTCACGGCGTTGCGCGGCTGACATCCGTACCCGTGAGTTGGCTTTCGGTGCGACGGCGAGCGGCCGGCCCGCGGGGATCGAGGCACCGCGGGCCTGCTCGTCTGGTTCCGTCACGTGGGTTATCGTGCCAGCTTCGCGGCGATACGCTCCGCTTTCGGCCAGCGCACGTCGTACGCCCAGCCGAGTTTCTCGAACAGCCAGATGGTGCGCGCGGACGGGTCGATCTGCCCGCGGAGTACCCCGTGCCGGGCGCAGGTCGGATCGGCGTGATGCAGGTTGTGCCAGCTCTCGCCGAACGAGATGATCGCCAGCGGCCAGAAGTTGGACGCCTTGTCACCGTCGCGGGTCTCGAACGGGCGCTCGCCGAAGACGTGACAGACCGAGTTGATCGACCAGGTCACGTGATGCAGCAACGCGATGCGGACCAGGCCGGCCCAGAAGAACGCGGTCAGCGCGCCGTGCCAGGACCAGGTGACCAGCCCGCCGGCGGCCGTCGGGGCCAGCAGGGAGAGCACGACCAGCCACGGGAAGAGCCGATCCACCCGGCGGATGTCCTTGTCCGCCAAGAGATCCGGGGCGAACCTCGCCCGGTTGGACATCTCCCGGTGGAACAGCCAGCCCATGTGGGCGTAGAACAGGCCCTTGGTCAGGCCCCAGAACGTCGACCCGTACCGCCAGGGGGAGTGCGGGTCACCCTCGGCGTCGGAGTACGCGTGGTGCCGGCGGTGGTCGGCGACCCACTGGGTCGGCGCGCCCTCGACCGCGAGGCAGCCCGCGACGGTCAACGACACCCGCAGCCAACGCTTCGCCTTGAACGATCCGTGCGTCAGGTACCGGTGGAAGCCAGCGGTGATGCCGATGCCGGCCACCAGGTACAAGACCGCGGCGATCGCCACGTCGGTCCAGGACAGCCAGCCGCCCCAGGCGACCGGGATCGCGGCGAACAGGGCAAGGAACGGGATGACCACGAACGACCACAGGCCGATCAGGATGCCCGCCGGCTGCTTGCCCTCGATGAGCGGTTTGCGCCCGGCGCTGTCCGCCTGGCCGTCGGCGTCCGCGAGGCCGCTGGTCGCGGGGTTGGGTGGTTGGAGTAGAGCCGCGGTCATGGCACCTCACTTGGGCAATCGGGGCTTGTACGGCGACAAGTTACGCCTACGTCACCGTAACCTACGGTGCCGTAGTTTGACAGGCCCGCGGACCCGGCTGGCCGCTCTTCCCGGGCTTGCGCAAGCGAGCGCGCCGGGCCGGGGGTACGGGCGAGGCGCTACGCTATGCGGTGCAGTCTTTCGGCCGTGGTGTAATTGGCAACACCTCGCCCTTTGGAGGCGATGTTCTAGGTTCGAGTCCTAGCGGCCGAGCTGTCACTTGAATCCCATTCGTGGCGGATCCCGCTAGCTGAGTGGCTGATCCCGCTAGCTGACTCGCCAACAGCGCGTGCTTACCATGAGCCCGCAAGCAGACCGTCCAGGACGGAGTAAGCACGTGAGCGACGACCGCGCCCGTACCGTGATCGTTCTCGCCGCCGGCGAGGGGAAGCGGATGAAGTCGGCGCTGCCGAAGGTCATGCACCCGATCCTCGGCCGTACCCTGCTCGGGCACGTGCTGGCCGCCGCCGAGCCGCTGCGCGCCGAGCACACGCTGGTCGTCGTCGGCAACGGCGCCGGACAGGTGCGTACGCACCTCGCGGAGATCGCTCCCTCGGCCACCCCGGTACTGCAGAAGGACCAGCGCGGCACCGGCCACGCGGTACGCACCGCGCTGGCCGCCGCGCCCGAGGGCGGCCCGGGCACGGTGCTGGTTCTCAGCGGTGACGTGCCGCTGCTGCGGACCGAGACGCTGGTCGGCCTGGTCAACGCGCACGAGGCCGCCGGTGCTGCGGCATCCGTACTGACCGCGGTCGTCGCGGACCCGAACGGGCTCGGCCGGATCATCCGGGACGGCACCGGCGAGCTGGCGGCGATCGTCGAGGAGCGCGACACGTCACCCGCCCAGCGGGAGATTTCCGAGATCAACTCCGGCATCTACGCGTTCAGCGCCGCTGCGCTCGCCGACGGGCTCGGCAAGCTGACCACCCACAACGATCAAGGCGAGGAGTACCTGACCGACGTCATCGAGCTGCTCGTCGGGGCCGGGCACCGGGTACGGGCACACGCGGTGGGCGACCCCACCGAGGCGGCCGGCTGCAACGACCGGGCCCAGCTCGCCGCGCTGCGGGCACTGTTGCGCGACCGGGTGAACCGCGGCTGGATGTGCGCCGGGGTGACCATCGTCGATCCGGCCACCACCTGGATCGACGTCACGGCAACGCTCGACCTGGACGTGGTCGTCGAGCCGAACACGCACCTGCGCGGGGTCACCGACATCGGCACGGGTGCGACGGTCGGCCCGGACACCACGCTGATCGACGTCGTGGTCGGCGAGGGCGCGTCGGTCGTGCGTACCCACGGTGTCGGAGCGCGGATCGGGCCGTACGCCACCATCGGTCCGTACACCTACCTGCGGCCGGGTACCCAGCTCGCCGACCAGGTCAAGGTCGGCACGTTCGTCGAGGTGAAGAACTCACAGGTCGGCACGGGTACGAAGATCCCGCACCTGTCGTACGTGGGAGACGCGACCATCGGCGAGCACTCGAACATCGGGGCGGCCAACGTCGTGGTGAACTACGACGGCGTCGCCAAGCACCGCACCGTGATCGGGTCGTACGTGCGTACCGGCAGCGACACGATGCTCGTCGCGCCGGTGGAGATCGGTGACGGGGCGTACACCGGCGCGGGTACGGTGGTCCGGCGCAACGTACCGCCGGGTGCGCTGGCCGTCTCCGGCGGTCCGCAGCGGATCTTCGAGGGTTGGGTGGACAGCCACCGGCGGGGTACCGACGCGGCCGAAGCCGCGGCCCGGGCACGGCAGGCCGCGAACCCGGACGACGAGACCCCTGCGGGCGGAACCTGAGCCGGCCCGCGATACTGGAGGCCGGAGCACAGCGACCCGGGGGAGCAGCGAGCCGATGGGCAGCATCACCGTCGAGAACCGTAAGACCCTCATGCTCTTCTCGGGCCGGGCCTTCCCGCAGCTCGCCGAGGAGATCGGCGAGGTGCTCGGCATCGCACCCACCCCGACCGAGCTCTACGACTTCGCCAGCGGCGAGATCTTCGTACGGTACAAGGAATCCGTCCGCGGTTCGGACGCGTTCGTCGTGCAGTCGATGACCGTACCGATCAACAAGTGGGTCATGGAGACCCTCATCATGATTGATGCGCTGAAGCGCGGTTCCGCCAAGCGCATCACGGTCGTCGTGCCGTGTTTCCCGTACGCCAGGCAGGACAAGAAGCACCGCGGCCGCGAGCCGATCTCGGCCCGGCTGGTCGCCGACCTGCTCAAGACCGCGGGCGCGGACCGGATCCTCACCGTCGACCTGCACACCGCGCAGATCCAGGGTTTCTTCGACGGACCGGTGGACCACCTGTTCGCGATGGACGTGCTGGCCACATACGTCGAGCAGAAGTACGTCGGCCGGCCGATCACCGTGGTGGCGCCGGACTCCGGCCGGGTACGGGTGGCCGAGCGGTGGACCGACCGGTTGGGCGGCTGCCCGCTGGCGTTCATCCACAAGACCCGGGATCCCACGATGCCGAACCAGGTGGTGGCGAACCGGGTGGTCGGCGACGTGGAGGGCCGGGTCTGCCTGATCGTCGACGACATGATTGACACCGCGTCGACGATCTGCCGGGCCTCGGACATCCTCGGCGAGAACGGCGCGGCCGACGTGCTGGTCGCCTCCACCCACGGGGTGCTCTCCGACCCCGCGGTCGAGCGCCTCAAGGACAGCAAGATCAGCGAAGTGGTACTGACCAACACGTTGCCGCTCTCGCCGGACAAGCGGCTCGACAAGATCACCGTACTGTCGATCGCGCCGCTGGTCGCCCGCGCGATCCGGGAGGTCTTCGACGACGGCTCGGTGACCACCCTGTTCGGCGGATTGAGCTAGCCGCCCGGGTTGCCGCCGGACGCGGAGTTTGTGCGCCCGCGGGTGTCCGCTAGACTGCGAGGGTTGCCACGGCGAGGGTGCCCTGCGGGCCGCTGCCATTTACCTGCACCGGCCGCTTGACGGGACCGTGATCGACGCGGTGCTCCGGGCCAGTGTCCGCGCGCGCCTCGCCCAGCACCGCAGCCAGCATCACTCGCAGAAAGACGCAGGAGAGCTTCCGTGTCCGAGGTAAAGATCAGCGCCGAACCGCGTACCGAGTTCGGCAAGGGTGGTGCCCGCCGTACCCGCCGGGCCGGCAAGGTGCCCGCCGTGCTGTACGGCCACGGCGAGAAGCCCAAGCACATCGCACTACCCGCGCGCGAGTTCGCCGCCGCGATCCGGCACGGCGGGCTCAACCAGGTGTTCAGCATCGAGCTGCCGGACGGCACGTCGACACTGGCGCTGGCCAAGGCGATCCAGCGCGACCCGCTGCGGGACACCTACGAGCACATCGACCTGATCATCGTGCGCAGCGGCGAGCAGGTCACTGTCGACGTACCCGTGCGGTTGATCGGTGAAGCGGCCCGGGAGACCCTGGTGATCAACGAGCACGACCGGGTTTCCATCATCGCC
>DASRRF010000446.1:0-2040 GCA_035695905.1 Micromonosporaceae bacterium
CATTACCCGGATCAGGTTCGACGGTCGGGAACTCCCCCACCCGCGGCACCCTGCACCGCGGCGGCCCGTTCCCCTCTCAGCCCGGTCACACCGGGCTCCCGTGAGTTGTTCGCTGCCGGCGAGTCTACGAGGTTCTGGGCGGCGGCTCAAACGCCAGCGGCGGAATGAGGTCCATCACCGTTGATCCGGCGAGGCCAGGACAGCTCATTGCGCCGCGGGCACCGACCAGCCCGCCGGCCTGCGCGATGTGGAATTGCACGGGTACGCCGAACGTACGCACCCGCACCTTGAACGCCGCGGCGAGACCCCGAGCAATCCCCTGCCCGACCGGGAAGCTGCCGGAGTAGATGTCCACCGTCGCGCCCCGGCCGAACACCCGGGACAGCTGGGCGATCCGCGGGTCGCTGACGATGTCGCGTTCGGTGAGCGCGGAGGTGAACACGATGCTGCGGCCGTCGGCACCCCAGCCGCCGGCGAAACCGAGCGCCTGCGGCCAGGCGTGGCAGAGCAGGATGAGCCGGTGCACCGCTCCGTCGGGCAGCGGCCACAGCGCGGCGAACAGGTCACCGATGCCCTGCACCGGCTCGGGCGCCACGAAACCGGCCCGCCGGGCGGCGGCCGTGAAGTCCTCGGTGCCGGGCAGCCACGCGCCAGGGGTACCGGCCCGGGCCAGCTCGTCGCGGGCGTCCCAGTAGAGCCGGAATCCGCCGGCCACCGCACAGATCGTGTGCTGCCGCGATATCTGTATCTGTGCCTCGACGTCCGCGGTCTGGTCCTGGCTGTCGCGGTCCTGCCGGGCGTGCTGCCCTCGTGGGGTCACCTGAGCGGTGGCCACCACCGCGCCGGGCGGGGTGTCGCCCGGCGGTCCGCCGGCCGGCGTGTCACCACCGAGCCTCGGGCCATTCGGCCGGCCACCGACGACCGAGGCCGCCACGACCGCGCCACACGCCGCGATCGCGGCCACCGAGCCCACCACCCACGCGGTGTTCTGGCAGTCCAGCGGGTTGATCCGGATGTCACAGTTGTCCGCGTGCGCGGCGGGTCCCTCGGCGATCAGCAGGCCGCCGGAGAGCCCGAGCACCGCGGTCACCCGCCACACCCAGGACCACCCGGCCCGGACGCTGGACTGTCTGTTCATTGTGGACGCTCCCGGACGAGCAGGGTGGTCGTAGTGGCCACGAGGATCAGCGCGAGGATGAAGCGGCCGGTCAGGTTCATCGGCGACTGCGGCGACCCGGTCGCGCCGCCGATGAGCGCCGGCAGATCACTGATCGCGCCATGGATCACGGTGAACGCGGTGACTATCGAGAGCCCGAGTGCGATCAGCATCCGACCGGCCTTGGGCAGCAACCGGTCGCGCCGGTCGTAGTAGCGGGCCAACCTCGCGTCGATCACCCGGCCGAAGAACGTGATCAGGGAGACCAGGGCGAGCGTCGTGACGACCACCACGCCGCCCGCGCCGGAGGTACCCGACCCGCGCGCCATGAAATAGATCAGCGCCGGTGAAGTACGCAGCAGCGCCCGGCCCCAGGGTGGCATGCTGGCCAGCAGCTCGACGATGCCGAGCCGCTCGGCGATCTCCTTGCGGTACAGCACGATCGCCGCCACGCCGGCCGCGAGCAACAGCAGTACGAAGAACTCCCGGTGCATGAGCCAGTCGAACCAGGCCAGCACACCGAGGAAGACCATAACCACCCAGTCCCGCTTCAGCCGGACGTTGAGCTCAACTGACAACTGCGCCACGCCGCCACCTCACTGCATACCGCCGGCACCACAGGCCGAGCACCGAGCCGTACAGCACGTGTCCGGTCACGCTGACCGCGATGAACGGCTCCACATAACGGATCTGGAACAGCACCGGGTAGACCAGGAGCATCGCCAGCTCGAGCAGCATCGCCCAGGCGATCCCCCACCACCACCGCGCTGGCCCGGCCACCACCGCGTACGCGATGCCGAACGTCCAACCGTTGGAGACGTGGTACGCCCACCCGGCCGCCGCGGACCCGGGGCCGGACGCGCCGGTCATGAACTGTCCAAACG
>DASRRF010000447.1:0-9638 GCA_035695905.1 Micromonosporaceae bacterium
CCGCAGCGCGCCGAAGATCCGCCACAGCATCGGCGCGGCGACCAGCGCGACCCCACCGAGCCCGACCAGGGCGAGCAGCGCCCCGTTGACGATCGCCTGCGACCCGGTGGCGGACAGCGGGGAGAAGACCGCCACGATCGAGATGATCCCGGTCGCCACGAGTACGCCGCCGCCCAGGATGCGCAGCACCACCGAGGTACGCCGGTCGCTGGCGCCGACGATGGCGCCGAGCCACGGCATCCGCTCGGCCGCCGCGGACCGGCGGCGGCGCTCCGGTGCGGTCTGGTGGTAGATCAGGCCGGCGCCGAAGGCCACCACGGCGACCAGCCAGCCGAGTACGGAGTTGGCCCCGCCCCAGCCGGCGAGCGACTGGACGATCAGGATGCCCGCACCGATCGCGAGGAACGGCAGGAGCTGGGCCGGATCGCGCCGCTTGGGCCGGCCGACCGGCTGCCCGTCCGCGGTGAGTCCGGTCGGTACCGGCGCCATCGGCAGTACCGCCCAGAACACCGCGTACAGCAGCAGGCCGAGCCCGTGCAGGCCGAGCAGGACGACGAAGGAGATTCGTACCGCGGTGGCGGAAATGCCGAGATGCTCGGCGATGCCCGAAGCCACCCCGCCCAGGAACCGCCCCTCCATCCGGCGGTGCAGCCGGCGGGTCGGCGGGTACAACGGGCGGCTGATGGGTACTCCTTCGGGGTGCGGCAGCGTCGTACCCGATCGTCACATGCGGGCGGCGCCGGCGACCACGGGGAGCACCCGGGACTTTGCCGCCGCTGATTTCAGGGTGGCCTCAGGGTCCTGGCCTGAGGCGTCTAGGGCCAGGTAGCGGCCAGGATCGAGCTATGACCGACGACGCCGCGCCGCGCTCCGGACCCGGCACCTCGTTGCCCGACCCGCCGCCGGGCTCAGCCGAGCCGCCGCCCGGCTCGTCTGAGCCACCTCCCGGGGCGGGAGGACCACCTCCCGGCTCGTTTGAGCCACCCCCCGCCCCGGGAGGGCCAACTCCCGGGCCACTCCCGGGCGCCTGGCGGTACGGGCTGGTCCGCCCCGTCCACGGCCGCTACGTGGCCGGAGTCTGCGCGGCGATCGGCCGGGCCACCAACACCGATCCCGTGCTGTGGCGGGTGCTCACCGCCGTGCTGACCCTGTTCGGCGGGGTGGGTCTGCTGCTCTACCTGATCGGCTGGCTGCTCATCCCGGGCGAGGGCGACACCGCCTCGCCGATGGAGGCGCTGGTCGGCCGCGGGCGATCGGCCACCTCCGGGATCATGGTCGTGGGCATCACGATCGTCGCCGTACTTGTCTTCGTCTTCGTCATCTCCGACGGGTTCCGGGCCGCCGTACTCGCCATCACCGCGGTCGTCGCGGCCCTGCTCTTCCTGCAGCGCGGTAGTGGTGCCCGCGGGCCGGCCGGGGTCGCCACGCCGTACCCGTGGCCGGCTCCGCCACCACCACCGGTACCGCCCGTACCACCCGCCCCGGTGGCGCCGCCGTCGATGGCCGCCGCGCCGCCGTCCGCGCCGGTTGTCGGGTACCCGCCGCCCGTACCGCCGCCCGGTGGGTACCGGCCGCCGTTCGCCCCGCACGGGCCGTACGGCGGGCCACCCGTACCACCGCCGGTGCCGACCCCGCCGGGCCCACCGAAGCCGCCGAAGGAGCGGTCGCGGCTGGGCCGGATCGTGCTCTCGCTGATGTGCCTGGCGCTCGGTGTGGTCGCGGTGACCGACCTCGCGTACGGCCGGGTACCCGTCTCGGCGTACTTCGCCGTCGCGCTCGGCGTTGTCGGCGTGGGTCTGCTGATCGGCGCCTGGCTGGGCCGGGCCCGCTGGTTGATCTTCGTCGGCCTGGTACTCGCCGCGGCCGTCGGCATGTCCAGCGTCGCGGAGGGCATGAACCTCAAGGACTACCGGCGTGGACAGGTCGTGTATTGGCAACCGGCATCGCTCGCCGAGCTGAACGCGACCTACTCCCTCGACTGGGGTGACGCCACGCTCGACCTGCGCGGCATCGACTTCGCGTCGGCCACGACACCGGTGAATATCGACGCCAAGGTCGACGCCGGCCGGCTGACCATCCTGCTGCCGAGCAAGGTCGATGTGGACATCACCGCGAAGGTGAACGCCGGCGACGCGAACGTACTCGACCAGTCGTGGGGTGGGATCGACACCTCGCTGCGGCGGGTGCAGGACAACGGCCCGGACGGCGTGGGCGGCGGGAAGCTGATCCTCGACGCGCGGGTCGACTTCGGAAACGTGGAGGTTCAGCGATGAAGTCACACCGTACCGACGGGCTCTCGCTCACGTTCGGGCTCATCTTCCTGGCCGTCGTCGCATGGTGGCTCGTCGCGCAGTACGTCGAACTGGACGTGCCGAACGCCGGCTGGTTCGTCGCCGGTGCGCTGTTGCTGCTCGGCGCGCTCGGTCTGGTCGGCGCGCTGCGCAACGGCCAGCGCCGGATCGAGGCCGAGTCCGTGACGCCACCCGCCTTCACTGAGCCGACCTCCTTCACCGAGCCGACCTCCTTCACCGAGCCGGCCGATCTCGAGGATGCCGGCGATGCCGACCCGGTCGATGCCGACCGCGATCGGGACTGACGGCGCCTATGCTGACCGGTGGGTCTGGCTGACCGTCCGCCACCGTCTCAAGGAGTCCATCCGCATGATCGAGTCCGCCGTCGCCGCCCGGACGCTCACCGCCGAGCTCGCGCGCCACGCGGGGCCGAAGACCGGGCTGGTGGTCGGGGCGGGTGCCGGGTCCGTCGTACTCGCCGCGGCCCTGGAGGCGGTCCTTCCCGGCGATCACCTCACGGTGGTCGGCACAGGTTCCGACGGGGGTACGGCCACAGCCCTGCGGGCACACCTGGACGCGCACGGGCCATGGCTGGCGGATCGGGTACGCGTGGTGCACGATCTCGCCGCGGCGGAGACGGTCGACGTGATCGTGGTCGCCGAGCCACTGACCGGCACCGCGGAGCACACCCGCACGTTCCTGGACGACCTCGGCAAGCACCTGAACCCCGGCGGGGTGATCGTGCTCGGCGTGGTCGCGCTGCCCGGCCGGCAGGACGAGGCCGCCGCCGAGGTGTCCCGCCAGGCGATGCTCTCCGGCGTCGGTACCGACCTGGTGGTACGCAGTTCGCCGCCGCTGCGGGTACACCGGCTGCGGTACTCCACCGCCGACCCGGCGATCGCGAGCCGGCTGGCACCGGCGTACCGGCCGTCCAGCGTGCCGCTGACCCGGCGCATGCACATCGACTCCAACGGCGTGGCCGCCGCCGGGATCGCGCTCGGCCTGGCCGCCTTCGTCCGGGCCACCCGCCCGGAATCGAAGCTGTGGCTGCTGCCCGCGCTGGCCGCCGTACCCGTGGCCGCTTTTTTCCGGGACCCCGAGCGTGACGTACCCGATGACCGGACCGCCGTCGTGGCGGCCTGCGACGGCAAGGTGCTCTCGGTCGAGCGGGTCCGCGACGACCGGTTCTCCGATGACAACTTCCTGCGGATCGCGGTCTTCCTGTCGGTTCTCGACGTACACGTGAACCGGGCGCCGGTGGCCGGCCGGGTGGTGGACTACTTTGTCACCGACGGCGGGTACGCGGCCGCGATGAAGCCGGCCGCCGAGCACAACGTGGCCGCGTACACGGTGCTGGAGACCGAGCGGGGCACGGTCGCGGTGGCGCAGCGGACCGGCCTGATCGCGCGGCGGATCGTCCAGCGCGCGCCGATCGGGGCGCTGCTGGCCAAGGGCGAACGGTTCGGGCTGATCCGGTTCGGCTCGCGGACCGACGTGTACCTGCCGGCCGATCGCGCGCAGGCCACCGTGGCACCGGGCGACCGGGTGTACGGCGGCAGCACCGTCATCGCCCGCTGGACCTGACCCGGCTCGCGCCGCCCTATGGGCGCGAGCCCGCGCCGGCGAAGCCGGCGCCAGCTACCCGGCGGCGGTGCAGCCAGATCAGCGGACCGCTGGCCAGGTACGCCGCGACCGCGAGGCCGAACGTGATCCGGGCATCCACGAGGGCACCGATTACCGGCAGCACCAGGAGCCAGAGCGGCAGCTTCACCAACCGGGCAATCTTGGCGTACGGGAAGCTGGACACCATCGCGAAGGCCAACACGGCGACGCCGGCGAGCTGCCAGCCGCCGGAGAGCGGCAGTCCGATCAGGACCGCGAGCGCGAGTACCGCGGCCGCCATCGTGGTCGGTACGCCGCAGAAGAACCGGCCGTCCTTGGGCGAGACGTTGAACCGGGCCAGCCGGATCGCGGCGCAGCCGGCGACCAGCGCGCAGGCCACCGCGGCGGCCGCGGTCGGCACCCGATCGGCGAGCGAGGCGTAGACCACGATCGGCGCGGCGACGCCGAACGAGCACATGTCCGCGAGCGAGTCCATCTGCGCGCCGAACGGGCTGGCCACGCCGAGCCGGCGAGCCAGTGCGCCATCGAGGCCGTCGAAGCCGACACAGGCGATCAGGCAGACGGCGGCCAGCTGTACGCCGCCCTGCATGGCCAGGAAGATCGCGAACAGGCCGAGCGCGAGGCTGGCCAGCGTGCAGGCGTTCGCCGCGGCGAAGCGGACCCGGCGGGCGACCGTACGATCGCCGGGCAGCATCGGGATCGACATCGGCCCCGATGGCGGGCCACCCGCGGGCATCGGCACCGCGGGGCTGACCGGGATGATCGTGGGATCTGGGCGTAGGAATCTCCCGGCCGGCGCGCTCGTCACCGCTGATTCGTTGCGCCTGCGGCGGCCGACCCGCACCAGCAGTACCTGCCGAGCGAGTGAGCCACCCCGACGAAGCTTGCCTGTCCAGCGCCCTGCGGGGCGGGGGCTGTCCGTCGTTCGACGCCGACGCCAAGGGGCTCTCGGCACGGATCCCTCCATCACCGGATCGGTTGCTCCACCGCCTCGGTGGCCGCCCGGCTGTCTGCGGCTTCACCATCGCACACGAGAGCGAGCCTTGGCGATAGCCCTCGCCGGAACTTTCTTCCCGAGTAGCTACTTAGGTGGCAATACACACAAATCGCCGATCACCCTCTGTGATCGGCACCGTGTTTCGCTACTAGCGTACCGGGATCAAACATCTACACGTTGCCTCTTGTGACGTGAGTCACCGTCCGTAGTCGGCCAGGGCACTCGCCGCGATCTCAGTGAGCCGCTGCCGTCGCGCCTCCGCCCGGCTGAACCACGCCGCCTCGGCCGTAGACCCGTTCGACTCGACCACCCGAGGCTCGGTCGGCAGGTCAACCCGTACCCGGTACAGCGCCCGTACGGTATGCCAGTTGATCGGTACGCCCTCCGGACCCAGCGCCCGCGGGTTGTGCCGGTGGGACACATCGAGCAGTCCGTCCACCCGGCCCACCTGGTCGGACTCCTCGACGAGCTCGCGCAGCAGCGCCGCGGCCGGCTGCTCGCCGAAGTCCGTACCCCCGCCGGGCAGGTGCCATCGCCCCGCTCCCGGGTACCCCGGCGAGATCCGGGTCAGCAGGATCCGTTCTGCCGGATCGGTGACTAGCCCGTACGTCGCGAACCGCTGGCCCCGTGGCCCGCCCGGAGCGTCGTGCTCCACTGTGGACGCTGGCGGTCGGCTGAGCGGCGACTTCGGCGCGGCCACTGGCTGTTGCGGCTCGGCCGCCACTGGGTGTTGCGGCTCGGCGGCCACTGGCTGTTGCGGCTCGGCGGCCACTGGCTGTTGCGGCTCGGCGGCGGCGCCCAACACGGCCGCGGCGAACGCCATCAGCCGGTACTCGGCGATCTCGGTCCGCGGCACCCACCGAGCGGCATCCGTGGTACCGGCGTCCTCGTCACGCAGCGTGCCGCTGTTCGTCGTCACGTCATAGATGATCCGGTCCTGGTGGAGGATGACATCGACGTCGTCCATGACGACAACATCGCTCACGACATCACGCACAGCGACGGTCTCGGCCCGCAGCCCGGTCTCTTCAGCGATCTCCCGAAGCACCGCGTCCGCCGGGTGCTCGCCATGATCAATCCCACCACCTGGGAAGAGCCATTGGCCCGCGTGGAACGAGCGTCCCGAAGCGCGGACCAGTAGCAGGCGGTCGTGATCGTCCCGGCACAGCCCGTACGCGGAGATCCGCCGACGCTGCTCCACACACCCTCCCCCCGCTCGGCCGCGTACCCCGACCGTGACCCTACCGGCCGTGGGCGCTCGCCGGTCAGCGCAGGCCGGCGGCGCGCACCGCCTCCGCAGTGACCTCGGTGAGCGGCAGGTCGGCCAACTCCTCCGCGGCGAACCAGCGCGCCTGCGCCGTCGATCCGGCCGCGTCATGTACCAGCGGCGGCGTTGGACGGGCCACCGCGACCCGATAGAACGCGCGTACGCCGTGCCAGTCGATCGGGTAGCCCTCGGGACCCAGCGACGCGGCGTCCCGGTGGCTGGCGACCCCGAGCAACTCGATCAATTCACCGCGCTGCCCGGTCTCCTCCTCCAGTTCGCGGATCAACGCAACACCCGGCTGCTCGCCATACTCCGTACCCCCGCCGGGCAGGTGCCAGCGGCCGGCGCCGGGGTAGCCCTCCGCGATCAGCGTCAGCAACACGCGCCCGGCCGGGTCGGTCGCGACGGCGTACGCCGCGAATCGCTGCGCGCGGTGCAACCCATCCGGTCCGGGTACGGCGTAGAACGACGGAAACTCGGGCGACTCCTCCGGCCGCAGGTCCACCGGCCCGGGTGGCAGTCCGAGAGCCGAGGCGGTGAACGGGCGCAGCGGCAGTGTCTTGGCCTCCCGCACCGTGTGCCATCGAACGACATCGGTAGGCTGACCCACCCGGTTGACCAGGTGCCCACCGCGTACGGTCACCTCGTAGATGATCCGATCCGTGTGCAGCGTGATCCCCCGGTGGGGAAGCGCACGCATGTCGGAGAGCACGTCGCGAAGCCCGCTGACCGCAACCGACAGTCCGGTCTCCGCGGCCGTCTCGCGAACCACGGTGTCGTTCGGGTTCTCACCATGATCAACCGCACCGCCGGGCAAAGACCACACGCCAGGCGTACCTGACCGCGGAGAGGCCCGAACCAGCAGAAACCGGTCAGTCGTGTCGGCACACACGGCGTACGCCGCAATCCGGCGAAGGGGCTCCAATGCGGGGGTCACGGGCGGCATTCTGCCCGAATTTACACAGATGTCCCCGGGGAGTGTCAGGTTCCCGACAGCCAAGTCGTCCCAACGAGCGACCGTTGTTACCTGCCGCGAGCCCTCCAAGATCGACACCCAGGCGCACCACAAGATCGACGCGACTTTCAGAAGGTCGCGGCTACCGGCATCGCGCGAGGCCGCGACTTCCTGAGAACTGAGTCGACCAAGGTGCCATCAACGCATCTGATCGCGCGGTGAACACCCGCGCCCTAGGGGACGAAGTCAGGGCGGTCACCGAGGCCGTCGGGTAAGCCGCGCCGCATCGTGGAAGGCATGACCGAGAACTCGACCGACAAACGCCTTGTCCGTCCCCGTGGCGATCGGATGCTGGGCGGCGTGTGCAGCGGTGTCGCCCGCTACTTCGGCGTTGACCCGACGGTGGTACGGCTGGCCTTCGTCGTTGTCGCGCTGGTGACCTGGGGCGTGGCGCTCCTTGCGTACCCCATCATGTGGATCATCATGCCGGAGGAGGCGGCGCCGATACCGACAGCTTGATCAGGTCACTCCCACTCGATGGTCCCCGGTGGTTTGCTGGTGACGTCGAGGACCACCCGGTTCACCTCGGGCACTTCGTTCGTGATCCGGGTGGAGATCCGGCCGATCACGTCGTACGGCAGCCGCGACCAGTCCGCCGTCATGGCATCCTCGCTGGACACCGGGCGCAGTACTACGGGATGCCCGTAGGTACGCAGGTCACCCTGCACGCCCACCGAGCGCACGTCAGCCAGTAGGACAACCGGGAACTGCCAGACACCACGGTCCAGCCCGGCTGCGGTCAATTCTTCGCGGGCGATGTGGTCCGCGGCGCGTAGCGTTGCCAGGCGATCGCCGGTGACCTTACCGATGACCCGGATTGCCAGGCCCGGCCCGGGGAACGGGTGCCGCCAGACGATCTCGTCGGGAAGGCCCAGCTCCGCGCCGATCGCGCGTACCTCGTCTTTGAATAGCGTGCGCAGCGGCTCTACGAGCGTAAAGCTGAGGTCATCAGGCAGCCCGCCGACATTGTGGTGGGACTTGATGTTCGCCGTGCCGGTGCCGCCGCCTGACTCCACCACGTCCGGATAGAGCGTGCCCTGAACCAGAAAGTCCACGTGCGACTCGGCATCCAGATCCCGGGCCGCCTGCTCGAAGACGCGGATGAACTCCCGCCCGATGATCTTTCGCTTCTGCTCCGGGTCGGTGACCCCGCCGAGAGCACCCAGAAATCGATCCGCCGCATCGACGACCACCAGCGTGATCCCGGTCGCCGCAACGTAATCCTTCTCCACCTGCTCGGCCTCACCGGCGCGCAGCAGCCCATGGTCGACGAAGACACAGGTGAGCTGATCGCCGACCGCGCGATGAACGAGTGCGGCAGCCACGGCCGAGTCGACGCCGCCGGACAGCCCGCAGATCGCCCGGCCGGAGCCGACCCGAGCCCTGATCGCCGCCACCTGCTCGTCGATGATGTTCGCGCTGGTCCAGGTCGGCTCTGCGCCAGCGAACTCGTAGAGGAATCGGCTCAGCATCGACTGACCTTGCCGGGTATGCGCGACCTCCGGATGGAACTGAACCCCGGCCAGCCCGCGACCGCGGTCCTCAAACGCGGCGACCGGCGCACCCGCGGACCCGGCGGTCACCACGAAACCGTCCGGCGCCGCGGTCACCGAATCCCCGTGGCTCATCCAGACGTCGAGCTCCGCCGGCAGGCCGGTGAAGAGCACGCCGCCGCCCGCCTGCACAACCAGGTGTGTGCCGCCGAACTCGCGCGCGCCGGTGTGCGCGACGGTGCCGCCGAGCGCTTGCGCCATTGCCTGGAAGCCGGAGCAGATGCCGAAAACCGGCACGCCGGCGGCGAACAGCGCGGGATCCACCTGCGGTGCGGCGGGCTCGTAGACCGATGACGGACCGCCGGACAGGATGATGGCGACCGGATCCCGGGCCAGCATCTCGGCCAACGGCATCGAATGCGGGACGATCTCGGAGTAGACCCTGGCCTCCCGTACCCGCCGGGCGATCAGCTGCGCGTACTGAGCTCCGAAGTCGACGACGAGGACGGGACGCACGCTCATGGCGGCCAGCCTAACTGGCACTCCCGGCAGTTCTCCGCGAACGGGCCGGCCGGGTTGGGCACGACCCAGACGTGCATCATCTCGCCGGACGTCAGGTTGACCGAGAACGCCGGGCACCCGCCGTACGGCGTGACGATCCCGATTCCCGGCGGCAGCAGAGAAATACACAGGTTGTGCGCGTGCCAGCGGGTGAGCGGCCCACCCGGCGCGGCTCCGGGTTGCCCGGCGACCTGCATGATGTAGACCACACCGAGAAGCCGGGCGCGTCCGGAGTCGATGGCATAGACAAGCATCTCCGGTCTGGCCGGGTTGAGCGTCCGCCCGTCCTTCTGGTACGCCGGATTCTCCAGGTGCACCTCGGGACCCTCGCGGCGGCCGAGTGGCAGCCTGTACCCCGCGGCCAGCGCGGCCGACAACTCGGCGAACCGCT
>DASRRF010000448.1:0-4298 GCA_035695905.1 Micromonosporaceae bacterium
CTCGCCTGGCTGCGCGAGGTCAGCCCGCTTCCGCTGGTACTCAAGGGGATCCTCACCGCGGAGGACGCGGCCCGCGCGGTGGCGCACGGGGTGGACGCGATCGTCGTCTCCAACCACGGCGGGCGCCAGCTGGATGGCGCGGTGGCCAGCCTGCCCGCGCTGGTCGAGGTGGTCGAGGCGGTGTCCGGCTCGTGCCCGGTCCTGGTCGACGGCGGGGTACGGCGGGGCACCGACGTCTTCGCGGCGCTGGCCCTCGGCGCGAGCGCGGTGCTCATCGGCCGCCCGGTGCTCTGGGCACTCGCGGCCGGCGGCGGTACGGCCGTGGCCGACCTGCTCACCCTGCTGCGCGATGAGCTCGCGCACGCGATGGCGCTGGCCGGCCGGCCCAGCCTGGCCGGGATCGACCGTACCGCGGTGGTGTTCCCGTGAGCCCGCCGGTCGAGCTGGCCCGGGACGCGCTGCACGCCTCGGTCGCCGATCCGGTCTCCACCTCGATGAACTTCCTCAACGAGGTGGCCATCCGGTTCCCCGACGCGATCTCGCTGGCCGCCGGGCGGCCGTACGAGGGCTTCTACTCCGCCGACGACGTACCCCGGTTCCTGCGCAGCTACCTGGCCTACCTGCGCGGGCGCGGCCTGTCCCCCGCGCAGGTACGCGGCCTGCTCATGCAGTACGGCCGGACGAACGGGCAGATCCATGAGCTGATCGCCGGGCTGCTCGCCAAGGACGAGGGCATCACCGTGCCGCCGGAGGCGATCGCGGTCACCGCGGGCTGCCAGGAGGCGATGGTCATCGCGCTGCGCGGGCTGTGCGCCGACGAGAAGGACGTGCTGCTCGCCACCACGCCGTGCTACGTCGGCATCACCGGCGCGGCCCGGTTGCTCGGCATCCGGGTGGTACCGGTGCCGGAGGACCCGTCGGGCGTGGATCCCGAGGCGGTGGCCCGGGTCGCGGGCCAGGTCCGGGCGGCCGGGCTGCGACCGGTCGCGCTGTACGTGGTACCCAACTTCTCCAACCCGTCCGGCATCTCGCTCAGCGTGCCGATCCGCCGGCGGCTGCTGGACGTCGCGGCCGAGGCGGACCTGCTGATCCTCGAGGACGACGCGTACGGGCTCTTCGGCCTGGACGACGAGCCGCGGCCGACGCTCAAGGCGCTGGACACCGGACACCGGGTGATCTACCTCGGCTCGTTCGCCAAGTCGTGCTTCCCGGGTGCCCGGGTGGGTTTCCTGGTGGCCGACCAGCCGGTGGTGGACGCCGCCGGCCGCCGTACCCTGCTCGCCGACGAGCTGTCCGCGGTGAAGAGCATGCTGACCGTGAACACCTCGGCGATCTCCCAGGCGGTCATCGGCGGCATGCTGGTCGAGGCCCGGAGCAGCTTGCGCGCCGCCAACCACGAGAAGATTCTTTTCTACCGACAGAACCTGCGGACCATGCTCGCCGCTCTGGATGAGCATTTCCCCGAGCCTGGCCGATCGGCCATGGGAGTTGACTGGAACGTCCCGGGTGGTGGCTTCTTCGCCGTTCTTCAGGTCCCCATTCGCGCCGATGAGACCCTTTTGGAGATTTCCGCGCGAGAGTACGGCGTTCTGTGGACCCCGATGGCTTTTTTCTACACCGATGGTGGCGGGACGCACGCCATCCGGCTGTCGTGTAGCTGGCTCGAACCGACCGACATCAACGAAGGAGTACGGCGACTCGCCCGGCTCATCGCCGAACAGCTCATCACAGAACGGCGCGCGCAATAGCGGGCTCCGGATAGCCAGTCACACATAGCAGCCTTCACCGTCGCTATCAATCAATATAAATAGCTCAATATCTGATGTGCCGGACGAACCCTATCGGGTACCCGCGATCTCGGCACCCCGCGGCCGGGTTGATGTTGTTCTGCGACAAGCAAACCCAGGTCAGCGGCTGGTTTCGGGCGTAGTGCAGAAACCCGACAGTCAAGATCCATACTTGCAGATCTATCAGTTCGATTGCTAAAGTTCTGCTCGCCGATCAATTGGACGACATCTTCCACTTGCCTGCGCTCCCGTCGTGCGCGAGGCGGATACCCGAGAAAACGGCCGGCATAAGGACTCCGGCGGTGCATTGATGCCTGGAATGAGGTTCGGTGAGCAACATCCCCGCGCAGCTGGACCCGGAATGGGTCGACGAAGTGCTGCTCTCCGGAAAAGACAGCGATGCATGCATAACGCTTGACTACACGATCGATCGGGGCACCCTGCGCCGCCTTGTCACGGACCGGCAGAGCGTGCTCGCCGGGGCCGGCCTGCGCCATGGCGGCGCGGTCGCGCTGTGCCTGCCGCCGTCGTTCGCGTTCATCACGAACCTGCTCGCCGCGTGGCGGGTCGGGGCACAGGTCACCCTGCTGGACCACCGGCTCACGCCGTACGAGATCGAGCGCGCCCTGGACCGGGTGTCACCCCAGGTGGTCGTCGCGCCGGCGGTACCGGTCAGCGGCGCGCTGCGCACGTTCTTCGACGTCACCGAGACCGTCACCGGATACCCGGGCAAGCCGGCCGAGACCGGGCACGCGGTCATCCAGCTCAGCTCCGGGTCCACCGGACCGTCCAAGGTGATCGGACGCACCGGGGCGAACCTGACCGAGGAGGTGCACCGGTACACCCTCATCGACGGGGTTCCCCGGCCCGGCGAGCGGATCGTCTGCATGGCCTCGATGGTGCACGTGCTCGGCCTGGTCGGCGGCCTGCTCTACGGCCTGCACGCGGGCGCCGAGCTGGTCGTACCGGCCCGGCTCACCACCGACGCGATCCTGGCCGCGGTCGCCGCCGGGGACGAGCCGACCACGCTGCTCGGCGTGCCGTTCCACATCGAGCTGCTCGGCGCGGTGGCCAAGCCCCCGCCGCTGCCGCAGCTGACCGGCATGACGACCGGCGGAGAGCTGGTCCGGCCGGAGGTGTACGCGACGTTCGTCGAGCGGTACGGCATCCGGCTGGGCAACATGTACGGGATGACCGAGGTCGGGGTCATCGCCACCGACCTGTTCGGCAGGAACCGGCCGGCGGTGGCGCCGGCGCCCGGCCTGACGGTCCGCGAAGCCGGCGGTGAGCTGCTGGTCGGCATGCCCGCCTCGCCGTACGTCGGGCTGTCCGATCCGACCCGGTGGGCCGACGGCTGGCTGCATACCAAGGACGCCGGCACGGTCGACACGGCCACCGGGCTGGTGACGATACACGGCCGGCTCGACTCGCAGGTCTCCGTCGGCGGGCTCAAGGTCGACCTCACCGAGGTGGAACAGACGCTGGCCAGCCTGCCCGGGGTGGCCGGCGCGGTCGTGGTCTACGACGGCGCGATCGAGGCGTACGTGGGCGTGCCGGAACCGGCCGCCGCGGAGGGACTCGAGGAGCTGCTGGCCAGCCGGCTCGCCCCGTTCAAGCGGCCCCGGCGGATGCACATCCTGCCGCAGCTGCCCCGTACCGCCACCGGCAAGTTGGTCCGCGACCGGGCCGTCCTGCGCGCCGCCGAGCAACCGGCGTCACCTGCGCCTTCCCTCGACCCCACCACCCCGCCCACATGACCCACGAAGGGAAGTCCACCAGATGAGCAGTGACATCCGCCAGTTCGTCCTCGACTCGTTGCGGGAGATGAACTACGACACCGACGGCGTGGACGACGACACCACGCTCGGTCCGGCCGGCGCGGACCTCGAGTCCCTCGCCCTGGCCGAGCTGGCCGTCCGGGTGGAGGACACGTACGGGGTCAAGTTCTCCGAGGAAGAGGCCGAGGAGCTGGCCGGCATGACGGTCGGCGAGTTCTGTGCCACGGTCGCCGGCCGGATGAGCACCGCGGGTGCGGGGACCCCAGGCGCGGGGACAGCGGGCGAGTGACCATGCCCGGCACACCCGATCGCGCCGAGGTCATCGCGATGCTGGCGAGCTGCGGCGGGCGCGCACCCGACCAGGTGCCCGAGCGGATCGACTCGCTCGAGCTGGCCTGGCTGGTGCACCAGGTCGAGCAGCGGTACGCGGTAGCGCTCGACCTCAGCGACGACGCGTTGGGCCGGATGTTCACCGTGACCGGCGCGGTCGACGTGCTCGGCGAGGTACTCGGCGAGGTGCGCGAGACGTGAACGGCGCGCGGACCGGGCAAGGCCACCCAGCCGGCTCCGGCGCCGGCGCCGGAGCCGGCCAAGGCCATCGAGCCGGAGCCGGCCAAGGCCATCGAGCCGGAGCTGGCCAAGGCCATCCAGCCGTGGTGGTCACCGGCGTGGCCGCGGTCAGCGCATTGGGCCGCGGTACCGAACCGCTCATCACCGGCGCGCTGGCCGGCGC
>DASRRF010000449.1:0-3694 GCA_035695905.1 Micromonosporaceae bacterium
ACCCGATCCGCCAGGTCGGTCCAGCCCCAGAACAGGATGACCCCGATCAGCCCCTGGCCGACCCAGACGTACGTCATCAGCTGCGGTGCGGCGTACCCGGCGACGACTCCGGCCGACCCGGCGACCGCGAGAAGGACGTACGAGCGGAGGAAGCCGAACATCGCGTTGGTCGCCGCTGCCGCGACCGTGGCCTGCCGGTAGGTAGCGTGTCGACGGAAGCCGGACGCGGCGAGCGCCAGAGAGGTGCGAAGATGGGCGGTGAAGTTTCGGTAACTGGGCGTGACCCCAGTGGCGGTGATCAAGCCCACGCCGTTACCCTCCATCCGCAGCCGCATGCGCATCAGGCCCGGAGACTGTACCGGGCGAGTGCCGCCACCCACCGCTACTTTTCCGCCGAGGTGACCCTTACGTGACGGAACGAGGCGAGCGGAACAGTCGCCTCGGCAACGACGGCGACGCCGCCGACCGGCGCCGAGCTGCCGCCGCCTGGGCAGCGGAGCAGACCCATTCGCGGCCGCAGCTACCGCCCGCGGAACGGGATCCCGACGACACCGGCGAGCTGCAGCGGGTGGCCGGGCCACAGCCACGCCCGCGGCCGCAGCCCTACCAGCCGCAGCGACCCGGGCAGCCGGGGCCGTCCCGACCCGGGCCGCCGCCACAATCTGGGCCGTATCCCGGGCCGCCGCACCAGGGACCACCACATCAGGGACCACCACATCAGGGACCACCGCACCCGGGACCACCGGCGCCACCCGGCCGGCAACCGCACGAACCGGCCTTCGCCGATCTCATCCGGCCGATACCGCGGCCGCAAGCACCGATGCCGCCGGCACCACCGCCGATGCCGCCGCGCCCGCAAGGTCCGCCGCCCGGACCACCGCCCCGTGGCGCCCCACCCCGCGGCGCCCCGCCGCCGCCCGGCCCGCCGCAGCACCCGCCTCAGCACCCGCCTCAGCACCCGCCGCACCGTCCACAGCAGAGTCCGCCGCCGAGTTCCCGGCCGGCATCCCCGGGGCAGGTGTACGGCCGCCCGGCCGCACAGC
Organism: Micromonosporaceae bacterium; assembly: GCA_035695905.1. Taxonomy (GTDB): domain Bacteria; phylum Actinomycetota; class Actinomycetes; order Mycobacteriales; family Micromonosporaceae; genus EFPC-2. The sequence continues at coordinate 1,044 of DASRRF010000449.1, forward strand.
CGCCAACCCCGGCCCCACCAACCCCGGCGCCACCCGCGCCGGTCTCCCCACCGCCGATCCCGGTCTCCCCCGTACCCGTCTCGCCGGTGCCGGTTTCGCCGGCTGTGGTGGTACCTCCTCATGCTTTTGCACAGCCCACGGGCGGGCAGCCGCCGGCGCGGCATGCGGTGCAGCCACCCGGCGCGCAGGTTGCCGCTGGTACCGCGGCGGCGCTCAGCTCGCCCACCATGCTCGCGCCGATCGTCAAGCGGACCGCCGAAGCGCCGGCCGAGCCCGCCGAACCGGCTGGGCCCGATCCGGAGCAGGTGCTGGCCGGGTACGACTGGCGGTTCCACCACGAGACGCTGCGCGAGCTGGTCGACGACCCGGAGGCGATGCGGGAGATCCGCGACGGGCTCACCGCGAAGCTGGAGGTGGCGCAGGACAACCCGACCCGGGCCAGGTTGCTGAGCCTGCGGGCGGTCGTCTCGCGCATCCTGGGTGACCTGGGCAAGGCGCTCGCCGACGGGAAACTCGCGCTGGTACACGCGGAGGCGACCGGGGAGCTGCGCCGGATCGCGATCGCGCAGGCCCGGCTGGCGCACGTGATGCAGTGGCGGGGGGACTTCGCCGAGGCCGACCGGCTCTTCGAGATGGCCAACTCCTCCGAGCTGCCGGACCGGCTGCGCGCCACGATGCACGAGCACGCCGGGCGGTCCTGCTACGACCAGGGCCGCTACATGGAGGCCTGCAACCACTTCGAGCGCGCGCTGGAGCTGCGCAAGGTCGAGGACCCCGGGCTGATCTCGCGGACCGAGGTGGCGCTGGACGCGGTGTTCCGCAAGGTCGCCGAGAACGGCTGGGGTCCGTACCCACGCGGCCGCGACGAGATCCTCCAGCTGCGCAAGCCACCCATGCCGGCGTACGACGAACGCGCCCGCCGGTGGGGGTACGCCGGCCCGGACGGCATGATGATGATCCCCGCGACGTACGCCGACGCCCAGCCGTTCCGGGACGGAGTGGCCTGGGTACGCCGCCCGGAGTACGAGAGCTGGGAGCTGATCGACGAGCGCGGCGCGACCCTGGTGCCGGCGAGCTTCGGGCTGCTCGGCGTGAGCAGCTTCGCCGACGGGCTGGCCTGGGTGTCCCGGGACGGCGCGCGCGGCTGGATGGCGATCGAGAAGACCGGCCGGGTGGCGATTTCCACCGGCTTCGACGACGTACGGCCGTTCCGTCGCGGGGTGGCCGCGGTCCGCCGGCAGAGCCGCTGGGGTGCGGTCGACAAGATGGGCCGGGTGGTGGTGAAGTTCGACTTCGACGGGTTCCCCACCGCGCTCACCGACGGCCGGTACATCGAGGGGTTCACCGACGAGGGGCTGTGCGTCGTGGATCTGGGCGGCCGCAAGGGTGTGGTGGACCGGACCGGCCGGATGATCGTGCCACCGGGGTACCCGGTGATGGTCATCCATCCGGTCGCGTTCCTGGTCGGCGACCCGAGCGGGCGCTGGGGTGCGCTGGACCGGGCCGGCCGGCCGCTGATCGACCCGGTACACCCGAGCCGTACCGCGGTCATCGACGAGATCGACCGGCTGCTCGCTGACACCCGACCGGTGCTGTAGCTCCAGATAGGGTTCGGGGTATGGAGTTTAGGCGCCTGGGGCGGTCGGGCCTCACGATCAGCGAGATTTCGTACGGCAACTGGGTAACCCACGGTTCGCAGGTGGAGGAGGACGCCGCGGCCGCCTGTGTACGGGCCGCACTGGACTGCGGGATCACCACGTTCGACACCGCCGACGTGTACGCGGACACCCGCGCCGAGGCGGTACTGGGCCGGGCGCTGCACGGGCAGCGGCGGGAGGGTCTGGAGATCTTCACGAAGGCGTTCTGGCCGACCGGTCCCGGCCGCAACGATGAGGGGCTGGGCCGCAAGCACCTGATGGAGTCGATCAACGGCTCGCTGCGCCGGCTGCAGACCGACTACGTGGACCTCTACCAGATGCACCGGTTCGACTACCGCACCCCGCTGGACGAGACGATGATCGCGCTCGCCGACATCGTACGCAGCGGGAAGGCGCTCTATATCGGGGTGTCGGAGTGGACCGCGGAGCAGATCCGGGCCGGGCACACGATGGCCAAGGCGCTGAACATCCACCTCATCTCGAACCAGCCGCAGTACTCGATGCTGTGGCGGGTGATCGAGACCGAGGTCGTACCGGTCTGCGAGGACCTTGGCGTCAGCCAGATCGTCTGGTCGCCGATCGCGCAGGGTGTGCTGTCCGGCAAATACCTGCCGGGCCAGGCGCCACCCGACGGCTCCCGGGCCACCGACGAGAAGTCCGGCGCGATGTTCATCCGGCGGTTCATGAACGACGACGTGCTGACCCGGGTGCAGCGGCTCAAGCCGCTGGCCGACCAGGCCGGCCTGTCCATGGCCCAGCTCGCGATCGCCTGGGTACTGCAGAACTCGAACGTGTCGTCGGCGATTGTCGGCGCGTCGCGTCCGGACCAGGTCTACGACAACGTGAAGGCGGCCGGCGTGAAGCTGGACGGCGACCTGCTCAAGGCGATCGACGAGATCGTCGACCCGGTCGTGGTACGCGATCCCGGCAAGGTGCAGAGCCTGTCCCTGCGGCCGTGATCAACGGGCCCTTCCGGCGCCATGATCAACGCAA
>DASRRF010000450.1:0-7116 GCA_035695905.1 Micromonosporaceae bacterium
TTCGTCTACAAGCTGCACTGGTTCCAACCGGTCAACTACGTGAAAGTCACCGATGATCCGCTCGGCTGGGCTCGCGCGCTGATCCTTCCGTGGATCACGCTCGCGCTCATCTTCGCCGCAACATACGCCCGGCTCACCCGGGCCCAGATGCTGGAGACGCTGAGCGAGGACTACGTCCGTACGGCCCGGGCTAAAGGTTTACGGGAGAGCACGGTGATCAGCAAGCACGCGATGCGCTCGGTGCTGACCCCGGTGGTCACCGTGTTCGGGCTTGATCTCGGTGGTCTGCTCGGCGGGGCGATCCTCACCGAAACCGTGTTCTCGTTGCCCGGGCTCGGCAAGCTCGCGATCGACGCGATCGGCCAGCAGGACCTGCCGATCATCCTGGGTGTGGTCATGTTCGCCGCGTTCTTCATCGTGCTGGCGAACATCATCGTCGACGTCCTGTACGGCGTGATCGACCCGCGCGTACGGCTGAAGTAAGGGGCGACTGCACAATGACCAGCGGCTTGATGAGCGCTCCGGAGTCCTATGCGGCCGGCCCGCCGACCCGGGTGCCGAGCGCTTTCCTCGAGGTCCGCGATCTGCGCATCCACTTCCAGACCGACGACGGCCTGGTCCGCGCCGTGGATGGGATGTCGTTCGGCCTGGACCGGGGCAAGACGCTGGGCATCGTCGGCGAGTCCGGCTCCGGCAAGAGCGTGACCAGTCTGGGCATCCTCGGGTTGCACCGGACCCGGGCGAACTCCCGGGTGAGCGGGGAGATCTGGCTGGACGGCGAGGAGCTCGTATCGGCCAGCCCGGAGCACGTACGGCGGTTGCGCGGGCACAAGATGGCGATGATCTTCCAGGACCCGCTGACCTCGATGCACCCGTACTTCTCCATCGGCGCGCAGATCATTGAGGCGTACCGGGTCCATCACGGCGGTTCCAAGGCGACCGCCCGCAAGCACGCCATCGACATGCTCGGCCGGGTCGGCATCCCGCAGCCGGCCAGGCGGGTCGACGACTACCCGCACCAGTTCTCCGGCGGCATGCGGCAGCGCGCGATGATCGCGATGGCCCTGGTGAACGACCCCGAGCTGCTCATCGCGGACGAGCCGACCACCGCGCTGGACGTCACCGTGCAGGCGCAGATCCTCGACCTGATCCGCGACCTGCAGGGCGAGTTCGGCTCGGCGGTCATCATCATCACCCACGATCTCGGTGTGGTCGCCGAGCTCGCCGACGAGATCCTCGTCATGTACGGCGGCAAGTGCGTCGAGTACGGGCACGCCAGCGACCTGTTCAAGCAGCCGGAACATCCGTACACGTGGGGTCTGCTCGGTTCGGTGCCGCGGATGGACCGTGACGTACGGGAGAGGCTGCTCCCGATCAAGGGAACCCCGCCGAGCCTGATCAACCTGCCCTCCGGGTGCGCGTTCCACCCGCGGTGCCCCTATGTGGGCCTTGACGGTATCCGTTGCCGGACCGATGTTCCGCCGCTGCCCGAGGGCGGTGTGCACGGCGTCCGTTGCCTCCTGCCGCAGCCGGAGCGGCGCAGGCTGTACGCCCAGGACATCCTGCCCAATCTGTGAACGTCCCTGCGCCACCCTCGAGGAGTTTCTTGTGACCACGATCGACCGCCTGGAACCCGCCCCCGCCGCCACCCCGGTGGGCGAGACTCTGCTGGAGGTGTCGAACCTGGAGAAGCACTTCCCGATCACCCGGGGGGCGATCCTCAAGCGGAAGGTCGGCGCTGTCCGGGCCGTCGATGGGATTGACTTCAGCGTACGGACCGGCGAGACGCTCGGCCTGGTCGGCGAGTCCGGGTGTGGCAAGTCGACGACCGGGCGGCTGGTCAGCCGGCTGCTGGAACCGACCGGCGGGAAGGTGATCTTCGAGGGCCGGGACATTAGCCACATCTCGGTCGGCGCGATGCGCCCCTTGCGCCGGGACGTCCAGATGATCTTCCAGGATCCGTACTCGTCGCTGAACCCGCGGCACACGGTCGGCGCGATCGTCTCCGCCCCGTTGCGGCTACAGGGCGTGAAGACCCCCCAGGGCCAGAAGAAGGCGGTTCAGGAGCTGCTAGAGCTGGTGGGGCTGAACCCGGAGCACTACAACCGCTACCCGCACGAGTTCTCCGGCGGGCAGCGGCAGCGCATCGGCATCGCCCGCGCGCTGGCCCTGAAGCCGAAGCTGATCGTGGCCGACGAGCCGGTCTCCGCGCTGGATGTGTCGATCCAGGCGCAGGTCGTGAACCTGCTGGACGACCTGCAGCGCGAACTGGACCTGACGTATCTGTTCATCGCGCACGACCTGTCGGTGGTCCGGCACATCTCCAACCGGGTCGCGGTGATGTATCTCGGCAAGATCGTCGAGGTGGCCGACCGGGATGCCCTCTACGCGCGGCCGCGCCATCCGTACACGGTCGCCCTGATGTCCGCGGTGCCGGTGGTCGATCCGGCGCGGCGGGAGCGCGCGCAGCGCGAGCGCATCCTGCTCACCGGCGATGTGCCGTCACCGATCGATCCGCCGTCCGGCTGCCGGTTCCGGACCCGCTGCTGGAAGGCGCAGGACCTGTGCGCCGTCGAGGAGCCGCCGCTGCGCGAGCTCGCCTCCGGACATCGGGCCGCGTGCCATTTCCCGGTGGACGACGACGAACGTGCGGCCACCGCGCTGCGGTTGCGCGGTGGAAGGCCCGCGCCGGGCGCGGCCGCTTAGCACGCCGTCCGGTCAGCTCGGCGGGCGGTGCAGCAGGGCGACCGCTATCGCATGGATCGCGTCGAGGTCGCGTGGATCGGCCAGCGTCGCCCGGCCGCCGGTTACCACGTACCACTCATCGGCCTGCAGGTACTGCACGCGCAGGGTGAGCTGCCCGTCGGGGGCCAACTCGGTTCGTAGGGTCAGCTCGCCGGTGATGACCCCGACCTCGTCGGTCATCACCCCGCCTGGTCCGGCGACTATGTCGGTGGTCCGCTGCTCGGCCATGTGCACGTCTCCAGCATGTCGATGAGCGCTGTCTTCTCCGCAGTGGTGACCGACAGCTGCCAATGGTGCTTCACCGCGATCCACCTCTGCGCATACTCGCACCAATAGCCGCGGTTGGCCGGCCGCCACAGCGACGGATCCTGGTCGCCCTTCGCCCGGTTCGTGGTCGCCGACACCGCGAGCAGCTGTGGGTTGTCCAGGTCGTTGGCGAAATCCCCGCGCTTGTCGTCGGTCCAGCGGTCCGCGCCGGACCGCCACGCGTTCGCGAGCGGGACCATGTGGTCGATGTCCATCAGGCTCGGCGAGTCAAACCACTTGTTCTCGTACGGACTCAGCCACCGTCCACTGAGTACCTGGCAGTCGGTGCCGACCACGACATTCTTGCCGTCCCGGCGCAGCACGGTTTCCCGGGTCGTACAACCGTCGTGGGTACGCCAGTGCGGGAATCGATCGCGACTGTAACCGCGCATCGAAGCCGCGGTGGCCACGGTCAGTTCGTCGAGTTGCTTGCGGACTGCGGTGCTTCGGGGCGGGTCCGCGGCACCGGGTACCGCGCCGTTGCAGCCGGCGATGGCGAGCACCGCCGCGAGTGCGAACAGAAAGGTCCTTTGTGGAGTACGGGGGGTGCGCACAAGCACAGCTTGCGGCCTACCACCCATTCGCGCCAGTCGACCTACGGTCGGGCAGCGTACGCCGGTTGACAGGGTGGCTGACGCACGGTTGACTACGACGTCACCGCCATGGAGGGATCGATGGAGCCGATGGGGTCGGACCTGGAAGAGCGTTGGAGTCAGCTGCTCGACGGGATGGTTGACGACGCCGGCCTACGGGAGGAGCTGCTCACGGTAGCGGCCACCGAGCTCAACCGGGTGGTCGCCGAGCGGCGGGGTGACTGCTCCGGCCTGCTCGACGCGATTGGCAGCGTGGTGGATGCCGCGCCGGTCAACGACCAGATGTGGGAGGAGGCCAACAAGGCGTTCGAGCTCGCGCTCGGCCTGCATCCGGCACGGCTGGTCAACTGGTTGGTCCTCGACTCGTCGTACGCCCACCGGCTGTCCGCCGTACGGCCGCTGCTGGAACCGGCCGCCGCGGTCTTCCTGACCGATCTACTGGTGCGGTACGGAGAACGCTTGGAGCGCGCGTCCTACCTGTTCGTGACGCACAGCGAACACGACTGGCGACTGATCAACCGTGAGATCACCATGGACCGCGCGACCGGGCGGATCACCGTACGGCTGAAGATCCTGAAGTACAACGGCGAGACCGTGCTCATCGAGGGCCGGCCGGACTCGATCCTCACGCTTGCCGACGCGATGCTGACCGCGGTCAACTCGGTGGCCGATCGCGGTGCGTTCCTGCAGGACCTGGCGCCGTTCATGGAAACGGTCGAGCAGACGCTGGCGATGTTCGCCGCGGACGGTAGCGGCCCGGACGGCGGCGAGAGCTTCGCCGGGCGGGCGCGAGTGCCCGGGCCGGGTGGGTCGATCCCGGGCACGTCCGCGCCAACGCCGTACCGTTAGGCTGGCACGGCTTCGCCGGCGCAGGCTAGGCTCGGTTCACTGCGCTGGCCACCGCCTTGAGCGACGCGGTGACAATGTTCGCGTCCACGCCGACACCCCACCGGGTCTGCCCGTTCACGTCGCACTCGACGTACGCCGCGGCCTGTGCGTCGCCGCCGGCGGAGAGGGCGTGTTCCGCGTAGTCCAGCACACGTACCTGGGTGTCTACTTCGGACAGTGCGTGGATGAACGCGTCGATCGGGCCGGTGCCGATCCCGGTCAGCTCGCGCCGTACGCCATCGGCCTGAACAAAGGCGACGATCTCCACCTTGCGGTCCACAGTAGATGTTGAATAGTCGACAAGGGACAGTCGTGACTCGTCGAAGTACTCCCGGGCGAAGATGTCCCACATCTGGTCCGGGCTGACCTCGCCGCCCTCGTCGTCGGTGTGCCGCTGGATCGCGCCGGAGAACTCGATCTGCAGCCGGCGGGGCAGGTCCAGATGGTGCTCGGCCTTCATGATGTATGCCACGCCGCCCTTGCCGGACTGCGAGTTGACCCGGATCACCGCCTCGTACGTGCGGCCCACGTCCTTGGGGTCGATCGGCAGGTACGGGACCTCCCAGAAGTCGTCGCCGACGGCCTCCAGACCCTTCTTGATGGCGTCCTGGTGGGATCCGGAGAACGCGGTGTAAACGAGATCGCCGGCGTACGGGTGCCGCTCGTGTACCGGAAGCTGGTTGCAGTACTCCACGGTCCGCCGGATCTCGTCGATGTCGGCGAACTCGATCTGCGGGTCGATGCCCTGAGCGAACAGGTTCAGCCCCAGGGTCACCAGGTCGACGTTGCCGGTGCGTTCGCCGTTGCCGAACAGGCATCCCTCGACCCGGTCGGCGCCGGCCAGCATGCCGAGTTCGGCCGCGGCCACCGCGGTACCCCGGTCGTTGTGCGGATGCAGGCTCAGCACAACCGACGGCCGGCGCGGCAGGTTGTGGTGCATCCACTCGATCGAGTCGGCGTACACGTTGGGGGTGGCCATCTCGACGGTCGCCGGCAGGTTGACGATCAGCGGCCGGTCCGGTGTCGGGTCGATGACGTCGATGACTTTCGCGCAGACCTCGAGCGCGTAGTCCAGCTCGGTACCGGTGTACGACTCCGGTGAGTACTCGTAGAAGACGTCGGTATCCGGCGTGTGGATTTCCGAATACTTCATCGCCAACCGCGCGCCGGAGGTGGCGATGTCGGTGATGCCATCGCGGTCCAGGCCGAATACCACCCGCCGCTGAAGCGTGGATGTCGAGTTGTAGAAATGCACGATGGCCCGGCGCGCGCCGCGAAGCGACTGAAGGGTCCGGTCGATCAGGTGCTCCCGGCACTGGGTCAGCACCTGGATCGTCACGTCGTCCGGGATCAGATCCTGCTCGATGAGCTGCCGTACGAAGTCGAAGTCGGTCTGGCTGGCCGCCGGGAAACCGACCTCGATTTCCTTGTAGCCCATCCGTACCAACAGGTTGAACATCCGGCGCTTGCGCTCCGGCGACATCGGGTCGATCAGGGCCTGATTTCCGTCCCGCAGGTCGACCGCGCACCACCGCGGCGCCCGCTCGATCCGGTTCGCCGGCCAGCTGCGATGGGCCAGATCAATGGCGAATTGCTGATGGTACGGACGGTAGCGCTGGTACGGCATGCGGCTGGCCCGCTGCCGGGCAATGGGACTGGCGATTTCCGTGGGTGTATGCGGCATTCCAGGGCGCTCCTGAGTTATGTGGCGCTGCGCGACTAACGGTGGGATCCCCGGACCGACGGCGGTGGCGTCCGGCTACTTCGCGCGGAGAATCGGCGCGACGCGGGAAATCGACCGGCTGCGGGGCAGAAAGCGCGCTACGACACCGCGACGAGGTGCCGGCCTGGACAGGCCCCGCCGCGGCAGCCAAGAAGGAGCGCCTGCCACATGATTGCGCCACGCTACCACAGCCTTGATCGTGAGAAGACCAGCTTCAGGGCCGGGCGGCGGTCGGTGAGGGGCTCGGCGGCGCGGCCGTACGCAGCGGCGCCGCCGCGACCACCGGGCCGGGCAGCGGTACGGTCGGCGGCGCGGCGGCGGGCTCGGCAACCAGGACGAGCGTGCCGAAGCCGGCGACCACCGCGGTGAGCGTCCCATCGGGGGCGTAACAGTAGATACCGGCATCCATCGGCGCGGCCATCGACGCGGATGTCAGCTCAACCGAGTAGCACGCGCCGGTGCCGCCGGTCGGTGGGCGAGCGGCCGCGATCGACAGCGGGGCGTGGCGATCGGTGAGCACATCGCGCCAGTCGGTGAAGGCGTGGGTCACCCGCGGGTCGATGCTCGCCGGCAACTCGCCGCTCGCGTCGGCGACCCGTACGCACCCGGCCCCGGGTTGTTTGGTGGAGGGCAGCGTGCACTGGTAGATGCCGCCGGCGGCGGACGCGAACGCTACGTCGACCGTGCCGCCGAGCGCCCCGCCCGGGATGTCGATCCGCCAGGTCCGGTCGCCGGCCAGCGTCACCGCGATCGTCCGGTCCGGGCGGCCCCGGCTGCGCAGCGTGTAGAACGCCTGCATCCGGCGGTCCTTGGCCAGCGCGACGAGCGCCGCCAGCTGAGCCCGGGCCTCGGTCGGCGCGG
>DASRRF010000451.1:0-5763 GCA_035695905.1 Micromonosporaceae bacterium
CTCGCGGGTGGCCATCCTCGGGCTCAACGGCGCCGGAAAGACCACCCTGCTGCGGATCCTGGCCGGCCAGCTCACCCCGGATACCGGCGAGGTACTGCCCGGGCACGGTCTCAAGCTCGGCTACTACGCGCAGGAACACGAGACCCTGGACGTCCGCCGGAACGTGCTGGAGCACATGCGCGGTGCGGCGCCGGACCGGGCGGACGGCGAACTGCGCAAGATTCTCGGCGCGTTCCTGTTCTCCGGCGACGATGTAGACAAGCCGGCCGGGGTGCTCTCCGGCGGGGAGAAGACCCGGCTCGCGCTGGCCACCCTGGTCTGCTCCGGCGCCAACGTGCTGTTGCTGGACGAGCCGACGAACAACCTCGACCCGGCCAGCCGCGAGCAGGTGCTGGACGCGATCGCCCGGTTCCCCGGCGCGATCGTTCTGGTCACCCACGATCCCGGCGCGGTGCAGGCGCTCAAACCGGACCGGGCGATCCTATTGCCGGACGGCGTCGAGGACGCCTGGAGCGACGACCTGCTGGACCTCGTCGAGCTCGCGTAGCGAGATCGAGCGGTGGCGCCGTGAGCTCGCGTAGTCACCACGGGGTGGCGAGTACGGCTTCGACCACGATCGCGGTCAGCGCGCCGACCGTGACGAGCAGCAGCGGGCTGGCCGGTGGCGGTCCGCCAGGGCGCTGCGGTGCGACCGCGGCGACCGTGAGCCACGGGAAGAACGGCAGCCAGGCGTGCTCGATGCCGCCCCTGGCCAGCCCGGCGACCAGTGAGAAGAGCACGGCAACGCCGGCGCCGACCAGGAACGGCCAGCCCGGTGTGTTGCGTACCTTGCGCAGGCTGGCCACCAGCGCCGGTCCGGCGGCGAGCAACAGGGCGACCAGGCTGATCCCGGCCCACCACCAGAGCGAGCGGTACGGGCCGATCCGGGTCGCGTAGTCCGCCTGCGCGGCCAGCAGCCCGTCCGTCCAGCCGAAGCCGGCCAGCTGCGCGCCGAGCACCGGCAACAGCGCGCCCAACCCGGTGGCCAGGTTCAGGAACGGCCGCCGCCGGGCAAAGTACAGGCACACCACGGACAGGCCCAGCCACGGCGCGGCGTACGACAGCAGGGCGGCCACGCCGAGCAGCGCCCCGCAGGCGACGCCCGACGCGGCGGCCGACCAACCGGTGCGGGCCGGAGCGCTGGCCCGTACCCCGGCGGCGACCATCGCGGCGCCGAGCAGCATGCCGACCGCGTCGACGCTGACCGCCAGCCAGACCGCGTACGGCGCCAGCACGAGTACCGGTACGAACCGGCGCGCGGGCAGTTCGCCGCAGGTCCCGCGTACCGCGCTGAGCACCAGCGGGACGGCGGCCGCGCCCAGGGCGGTGACCAACACCCCGAGCGCGAGGTGGTTGGTCAGCCCGGCGCGCTGTGCGGCCCATAGCAGCAGCACCGGGCCGGGTGGATGGCCCCGGGTCGCCGCGGAGTGTTCCGCGCCGTGGTCGGTGAACGTGGCCAGGTAACCCAGCGGGTCGTCACCCACATCGGCGACATCGGTCAGGTAGCTGTCCTCGGCCAGCAGCGCCCGGGTGAGGCCGCCGGCACCATCGACGAGAGCGAGCGACAGCGCCCAGAAGACCGTACCGGCATATCCGGCCAGTACCAATATCGGCCAACGCACTCGGTCGAACCAGCCGCGTACCGAGAAGGTGAGCACAGCCGCCGCAACTACTGGGGCGAGAAAACTCGTCGGACCTATTTCGATTCTGTAATGGCCGAGAAACGGCGCACCCGCCGTACCCAGCCGCGCGCCGCTGCGGACTGCGAGCCATGTCAATACCAAACCGGCTCCGGCGAGCAGCAACCAACTCGCCAGGTCGCGCCGCTCGACGTCATGTGGTACCGGTTCCGGTGGTCCGACGTCGGCGCGTGGACTGGTCTCGCGCGCAGGTCCGGGGGTATCGCTCAGCACAGCGCATCACGGTATCGGGTACCTGACAGTGACGTGCGTGTCGGTTGGCTTCCGGTCGATATCTAGCGCATGATCGTCCGAGGCGGTCTAATAGGTGAGACCGTTAGGAACCGCACTGTCTGGGACGTGAGGAATCAAGATGGCAGCCACCGGCACCACCACCACCGAAAAGGGTCGCCGGATCGTTGGGGCCGAGCGTCAGACGCTCGCCAAGGACCTGGTAAAGCGGTACACGTCCGGTGAAAGCATCCGTGCTCTCGCGGCATCGACCGGCCGTTCGTACGGATTCGTACACCGGGTGTTGACCGAGTCCGGCGTGCAGCTTCGGCAGCGCGGCGGAGCACGGCGCCGGAAGAAGGCGTGACCCGCAGAGCCGCATCGCCCCCGCTCCGCGGACCGCGGACCTCCCCATGACCACGGCGAGCGGAGTTCGACTCGATCGGGACGGGCCGGTGGCAACGGTGACGTTGTGCCGGCCCGACGTCCTGAACGCACAAACCGCGCAGATGTGGGCCGCGCTCCGCGAGTACGGCCGGGAGTTGCCCGGCGACGTACGCGCGGTCGTGGTACGCGGCGAGGGTCGGGCTTTCTCCGCCGGGCTCGACCTGACCGCCGCCAGCAGTACCACCGGCGAACTGCTGCGGATGTCGCCGGAGTCGGCCGAGGAGCGGATCTCCACCTACCAGGAGGCGTTCTCCTGGCTACGCCGCGCCGACCTGGTCACCGTCGCCGCGGTGCAGGGCCACGCGATCGGCGCCGGCTTCCAGCTCGCGCTCGCCTGTGACTTCCGGGTGCTCACCGACGACGCCCAGTTGACCATGGCGGAGATCTCCCTGGGCCTGGTCCCCGACCTGGGCGGTACGAAGCGCCTGCTCGACCTCGTCGGGTACGCCCGCGCGCTGGAGATCTGCCTGACCGGCCGGCGGGTGTCCGCGGCGGAGGCGGACCGGATCGGCCTGGCCAACCTCGTCGTCCCCGGGGCGCAGCTGGACGGTGCGGTCAACGATCTCCTGGCGGCGGTACTGGCCGCGCCGCGGGACGCGGTCGTGGAAATCAAGGCGTTGCTGGCCGGCGCGGCCGGCCGCGGGTACCCGGCGCAGGAGGCCGCCGAGCGGTCCGCCCAGGTACGGCGCATCCGGGACCTCGCCGGGCTGGACGGGTAGGCCGGCGTTCGCCGAGGGCGTAGCGCGGTCGGGAAAGATCGTTGTTGCGGCCGAAGTTGTCGTACCCGTCGGGGAGACTGTCAGCACGGCTCGGAGCGGCCGGAAGGCGGCATCATCGAAGGGCGGGAGGTGTGGCGTGGGGCATCCGATGGGTGGCGGCTGGACGATGCTGCGCGCCATGCGCAAGGAGGGTGAGCTGGAGGGCCGCAGGGCCAGCCGGGAGACCGCCAAGCGGGTGTTCGCGTTCGCCAAGCCGTTCCGTGCCTGGATCGGGTTCTTTCTGATCCTCGTGGTCTGCTCGTCGGTCATCGCGGTAGCCACCCCGGTGCTCGCCGGCGATGTGATCAACGCGATCACCCGCGGCGGCAGCGAGGCGGCGAGGACGGTCGTCCGGATCGCGTTCCTGATCGCCGGCCTCGCCGTGCTGGATGCCGGACTGTCGCTGGGCCAGCGCTGGTTCTCCGCGCGGATCGGCGAGGGGATCATCTACGACCTGCGCACGAAGGTCTACAACCACGTGCAGCGCATGCCGTTGCAGTTCTTCACCCGGACCCAGACCGGCGCGCTGGTGAGCCGGCTCAACAACGACGTCATGGGCGCGCAGCAGGCCTTCACCTCGACGCTGTCCGGGACCGTCGGCAACATCATCTCCTTGGTGCTCACCGCCGGTGTTATGTTCTCGCTGTCCTGGCAGGTCACCACGCTGTCGCTGGTGCTGGTGCCGGCGTTCCTGCTGCCGGCCCGCCGGGTGGGTCGCCGGCTGGCCGACATCACCCGGGAGTCCTACCAGCTCGACGCGCAGATGAACGCGACCATGACCGAGCGGTTCGGGGTCTCCGGCGCGCTGCTCGTCAAGCTGTTCGGCCGTCCCGACACCGAGGCCGAGCGGTTCGGCGACCGGGCCAAGCGGGTCCGCGACATCGGCGTGCAGCAGGCTATGTACAGCACCACGTTCTTCGTCGCGATGATGCTCGTCGCGTCGCTGGCCTCCGCCCTCACCTACGGTCTTGGCGGCTGGCTCGCGGTCAAGGGCACGGTCAGCGCCGGCACCGTCGTCACGCTGGCCCTGTTGCTGACCCGGTTGTACGGGCCGATCACCGCGCTGTCCAACGTACGGGTCAGCATCATGAGCGCGCTGGTCTCCTTCGAGCGCGTCTTCGAGGTGCTCGACCTGCCACCGGCCATCGCGGAGCGGCCGGACGCCGTCCCGCTGCCGGCCGGTGCGGCGACCGTCGAGTTCCGCGACGTGCACTTCCGCTACCCGGCGGCGAACGAGGTGTCGCTGGCGTCGCTGGAGGACGTCGCCACCCTGGACCGTACCCAGACCGACCCGGTGCTGCGCGGGGTCTCGTTCACCGTGCCGCCGGGCCAGATGGTGGCCCTGGTCGGGCCGTCCGGCGCGGGCAAGTCGACCACCGCGATGCTGGTCACCCGGGTGTACGACGTGACCGCCGGCAGCGTGCTGGTCGGTGGGATGGATGTGCGGGCCGCGACGCTGACCTCGTTGCGTGACGCGATCGGCGTGGTGACCCAGGACGCGCACCTGTTCCACGAGACGCTCGCCGACAACCTGCGGTACGCCAAGCCGGACGCCACCGACGCCGAGCTGTGGACCGCGCTGGAGCGGGCCCAGGTCGGCGAGCTGGTCCGGGCGCTACCGGATGGACTGTCCACTGTGGTGGGTGAGCGGGGGTACCGGTTCTCCGGCGGCGAGAAGCAGCGCATCGCGATCGCCCGGCTGCTGCTCAAGGCACCGTCGATCGTCATCCTCGACGAGGCGACCGCGCACCTGGACTCGGAGAGCGAGGCCGCGGTCCAGCACGCGCTCTCCGAGGCACTGTCCGGGCGTACCGCGCTGGTCATCGCGCACCGGCTGTCGACCGTACGCGACGCGGACCAGATTCTCGTGCTGGACGGCGGCCGGATCGTCGAGCGCGGCACCCACGAGGAGCTGGTCGCGGCCGCCGGGCTCTACGCCGAGCTTTACCGCACCCAGTTCGCGGTCGCCGACTCGCCCCGCCCGTTCACCACCAGCCCCGAGCCGGTGGTGCTGGCCGGCCGCGAGGAGTTCGTGGAGTGACGCGCTCAGCGGGTCCGGCGGACCGCGGCCTCGACCAAGTCCAGCACCTGCCCGAGATCCTCGGCGGGCCGCCCGGTCGCCAGGTGCAGTACCAGCCCGTCGTAGGCCAGCTCGAGGAACTGGGCCAGCACGTCGACCGGCACATCGGCACGCAGTACGCCGGCGTCGCGCTGGCGGGCCAGCCGGTCCCGGGTGGCCGCGGCGATCGCCTCAGAGCGCTGCGCCCAGCGCTTGGCGAACTCGGGGTCGGTACGCAGCCGCCGGGACACCTCGAGCTGGCTGCCGAGCCACCCGGTGACCTCGGGTTCGCTGGCCGGGTCGGCGGCCCGGGCCAGCAGGTCACGCATCACCTGCACCAGCCCGTGTTCGGCGACCGTGGCGACCATCGTGGCCGCGTCGTCCTCAGCCACCGCGAGGAACAGCGAGTCCTTGTCCCGGAAGTGGTGGAAGATCGCTCCCCGGGACAGCCCGATCTCCTGCTCGAGTACCCGCACGGTGGCGCCCTCGTAGCCGTAGCGGGCGAAACAGGCGCGGGCGCCGGCGAGGATTTCGCGACGACGGGACTCCA
>DASRRF010000452.1:0-2668 GCA_035695905.1 Micromonosporaceae bacterium
AAGTCTATGTGCGCGAGGACACCGAAGACCGAGGACGTCTCCACCAGGCGTAGCACCTCGGCCAGGTAGAGCCGGACGGCCTCGGCGGCGGGCCGGATCCGGTACACACCCGGGATGCCGAGAACGTCGCCGCCGATCCGGACCGTGTGCACCGAGCCGAGCAGTCGATCACAGTCCATAGTGGACAGTAGGGTCTGGACGCGCTCGGCGTGCCAGTGCGGCTCACCCAGCTCGACCCCGGACAGGATGCGCAACCCGGGAAAGCGTTCCCGGCACTGCCGTACGCATGCCAGATAGCCCGCGACATCGAGCGCGGGCGGCTGGAAGGTGTCCTGCGGCGTCACCCGGTATTCGGTGAAGTCGGCGTGCTCGGTGAACGCGATCGATGGCACGCCGAACTCGACCGCCCTGGCGCATGAGCGCTCCATCGAGCCGACGTCCGTATCCCACGACCACTCGGTGTGTACGTGTCCGTCCTGCGGCAGCGTCACATCGCCACGATATCTCGGTGATCCTGCCTGCCGGCAGTGGTGGAACGCCGGTGGAACGGCGTGGAACGCCTCATGGTTGACCACGCCGGGCGGCAGGCTCGGCGACCTTCGTACGAGAGGAACCGGAGTGAAAAGACTCCGCCTATTCGCCGTCTTGTTCACGGTCGCGGCGGCGGCCGCGGCAAACCTGGCCATGGCGTCACCGGCCAGCGCGGACGACCACACCGTATCGATCCAGAGCCAGGCGAGCCTGAAGTGCCTCCAGCCGGTCAACGAGTCCATTGAGGCCGGGGCAGCGATCGTGCAGGTGCCCTGCAACCACAGCAACGCCCAGACGTGGTTCTTCAAGGACCTGGGTAACAGCGTCTTCCGTCCGCAGAACCTGAACAGCGGTATGTGTCTCGACGCCTTCGGCGGTGCCACCAACGGAACACCGGTCGTGCAATGGCCCTGCGCCTCGATCAGCAACCAGAGCTGGCAGGCGAGCAGGTCGCTTCCCAACGTCGTCAGCCTGAGGTCGCGGGTCGCCGGCACCAGCAGCCACTGCCTCGACGTACCGGGAGGCCAGTCCACCGACGGCCTGGCGGTGCAGATCTACGTCTGCAACGGGACCGCGGCGCAGTCGTGGGGGGTTGGCATCACGACGATCCAACAGTAGTACCGCAACGATCGCGGTGACCGGCTCTGTTCACGAGCCGGTCACCGCTGTCGATCAGCCATAGTGGACAGTCGCAGGAAATGTCATACCCCTCGAATAGGGTACGGGCATGGGTGATCGGCAGGTGATCGAGGGCGAGTTGGCCGAGATGGTGCCGGGCACGATCCTGGGTGCGGTGTTGGGTGCGATCGAGAGGAGCCGGCTCAACGGGCACGATCTGGTCACAGTGGTGCAGGCCAGGGCCCGGCGCCTGGCACACCTGCAGGCGCAGTTGCTGGCCGACGTGGCCGAGTTGGCGCATTGCCCGCCCGGGGCGTTCGACGCACCGGTGGCCCGGGTGCCTGACCCGGATGAGTTCGTCGCCTGCGAGCTTGCGGCGGCGTTGCATCTGACCAGGGTCTCCGCGGAGGCCCAGCTGTCGCTCGCGGTCGATGTGGTGGATCGGCTGCCCGCGGTGCACGCCGCGCTACTGGCCGGGGAGCTCGACCTGCCCAGGGTGCGGGTGATCGTCGAGCTGACCGCGACGCTGGAGCAGGCCGAAGCACGCGAGGTCGTCGACGCGGTCCTGCCGGACGCCGCGAGCCTGACGACCTCGCGGTTGGCGGCCCGGCTGCGCAAGCTGCTGATGACGGCGGATCCGGACGCGGCGAAGAAGCGGCACGACCGTTCGATGGCCGGCCGGCGGGTGCACTGCCTGCCCGACCGCGACGGCACCGCAAGCATCTACGCCGACGGGTTACCCGCTGACCGGGCGGCGGCCGCCATCGAGCGGATCGACGCGATGGCCAAGGCTGCCAAGTGTGGCGGCGATCCGCGCGGCATGGACCAGCTTCGCACCGACGCGTTCCTGGATCTCCTCACCGGTGCGTATCCGGGGCCGGGGCCGGTGCATCGGGCCGGGGTGGTGGAGCTGACCGTCCCGCTGACCACGCTGATGCAGCTCTCGGATGCGTCGGGAGAGATCGCGGGGTTCGGGCCGGTCATCGCTGACATCGCCCGGCAGGTTGCGACCGCGCAGCCGAGGGCGCAGTGGCGTTGGTCGGTGTGGGATCCCGATACCGGAAGGTTGCTACAGCACGGGTCGACCAGGCGCCGACCCCGAGGCGCTGGCCGGCCGGGTGCGTGCCCGAGATCGTCGATGCAGGTTTCCCGGCTGCGGGGTGCCGGCCGCGCGGTGCGATCTGGACCATGTCGTGGATCACGCGCAGGGCGGCGTTACCGAGGACTTCAACCTGGCTACCGAGTGCCGGCACCATCACCGCGGCAAGCGCCATCCCGACAACCCGGACGGCTGGCGGGTCAGGCAGGTAGCGCCCGGCGTGTTCGCCTGGATCAGCCCGCGGGACCGGGTGTATTTCGTTGCGCCGGAAGGCTATTGAACAACCGGACGCTGTTGAACAACCGTGGAGTAGGTGACCGCCCGCGCCTCCACCCGGAACCCGACCCGCTCGTAGACGCCGACCGCTCCGGTCGGGCTGTCCGCGTCGACGCCGAGCCCGGCTGCGGTGAGGCCGGTGCG
>DASRRF010000453.1:0-3241 GCA_035695905.1 Micromonosporaceae bacterium
CATCTTCCGGAACCCGCGCATCTTCCGGAGTGCGGTTGCCCAGCGGCGCCGGTGCCAGCCCAGGTAGTGCCCGGCCACCGCGGCCCGGGCTCGGCGCCGCTGCGCCGGGCTGAGCTTCGCCTCCCGTACGCAGCGCAGCAACTCGCGGCTCTGCAACGCGGTGGCCATCCTGGCCTGCCACGCCGGTACGCCGATCCGGCGGGCCAGCAACGGCCGCGTCTCGTCCCGCCAGTTGCGATGCGCCAGCACCTCGGGTACGTGCCCCCACGGGCCGGCCAGCGCGAGCCGGGCGGCCAGGATCTGGTCCTCGCGGAGCATGACGCGGCGCGGGAGTGCGGCCACCACCTCGCGCCGGATCAGGCCGTACAGCGGATCCAGCAGCAGGAAGCTCTCGTTGAGCAGGCGCAGCATCTCGGCGAACCGTTCGGCCGGGTCGTCGGAGCCCAGCGCGGTCCCGTCGTACACCGCGCTCCGCCCCGCCGAGCCGGGCAGCTCAGCGGCGTAGCTGATCTGTGTGGTGACCAGGACCAGCCGCTCGTCGGCCGCGAACACGGCCAGGCAGCGGGACAGGTACCCGGGCGCGAGCCAGTCGTCGTCGCCGATCCAGCGGTAGAACGTACCCCGGGCCAGTCGCATCGTCGCGATGAAGTTGTTGACCAGCCCGATGTCCTCCGGCTGCCGGTGGTACCCGATCCGCGGGTCCTCGCCGGCCAGCTTGCGGCACAGCTCCTCAGTGTCGTCGGTGGACGCGTTGTCGGAAATTACCAGTTCCAGGTCTGGTTCGTCCTGGGCCAGCACCGAGCGCACCACGGGTTCCAGCCGCTGGGCGCCGTTGCGGACCGGCAGGCCGATGGAGACCAGTGGCATGCGTCGTTCCTCCGGTCGGGGCCGCGGTTCATGAGCCGTTCGATGGTCGCGCCCGCTGAAGGGTACGAACAAGCCGGTGTCCAGTTTCCGTCAACGCGGCCGGCGGGCTCGTCCGGGGGGCCGGGCGCAGGTTCGGCGCGACCGCGCGCTCGACCAGCCACCGCGGCCGCGCGGTCCGTACCGTGCGGGCCGGGTGGGTGAACCGCCACACGGCGCCCGCCAGGCCGGACATCAGCGCCAGGGTGAACGAGAACGTGGTAAAGCTGAACGAGTCGAACGTCGCGGCGACCAGGATCGCGACCACCTGCGACGAGATCAACGCGGCGCAGATGTGCCGGTCCGCGGGGCGGGTGGACCGCCGCAGCGCGATCCCGGCCAGCGAGATGCAGGTGATGTGCAGCGCGGCCATCGCGGCGACGCCGATCAACCCCCCGGTCACCAGCGTCAACAGCCACTGGTTGTCCAGCACCAGGTAGAGGTCGGGGATCAAGGTGCCCGGCCCGCGCCCGAGCCATGGTCGCTCGGCGAACCACCGGGCCACGTACGAGTAGTCGTCGGTCCGGCCCTGGATGCTGTTGTCCGACTCCGAGGAGGCCAGGAACATCGAGCGCAGCGTGCCGAGCAGGCCGGGCTTTCCCACGACCAGGCCGCCCATCAGCACGATCGCGACGACCATGATGTTGTACCGCATCCGCCAGCCCCACACGGAGACGAACATCACGGCCAGCGCGCCGAACAGCGCCACGATCCCGGTACGGGAGATCGTCATCGGGATCACCGCGGCGGACAGCAGGGCGAGTATGCCGTACGCCGTCCGGCTGCGGCTTGTCGGGGCGAACTTCGCGAAGTGGATGGCGAACGGTACGGCCATCGCCATCACCGTGCCGAACTCGATGTAGTGCGTGGCGGTACTGGCCACCCGGACGTTGCCGCTGGTACCGCGGGTCTCGAAGCCGGCCAGGTCAACATTCTTGTGCAACCCGGGCAGGGTCAGGTACTGCGCCACGTCGATCTTCAGGATGGACTGGATCAGCCCGACCACGGCCATGAACCCGGCGCACCAGACGAAGACCCGCAGCACGTTCCAGAACCGCTCCCAGTTGCGCAGCCCGTCGGCCGTCATCAGCATGACGCCCAGGAACTCGAACGTGACGAGCAGCGTGAAGTCCTGCCGGTTGGCCTCCAGTGTGGGCAGCCCGCGGAGCAGGCCGGCGAAGTAGGACAGCAGGATGGACAGCAGGTACACCATCGCGGCCCAGCGCAGCGGCTGCGGGCCGACCATCACCAGCCACGGGCTGAGCCGGGAGATCACCCACCAGGCGAACAGGCCGAGGGCGAGCACCAGCGCCGGCCGGCCGGCGATGGTCAGCTGCGGCAGGATCTGGCTGGACGGGATCGTGAAGAGCAGGCAGACCATCAGGCTGATCACGGTGCCGGCGTCGATCCGGGCGCGCCACCGGCGGGTGGCGTACGTCCGGGCCGCCACGAGCGCGGGCTCGAGGTCGGACGGGTGTACCCCGGCGGAGCTCAACGCCCGTTGGTCCGGCCGTCCCGGCGCGGCCAGTGTGTCGCATGCGGCAACGGCAGCACGATCGTGGCGTCCACCGGAAGCGCCGTGGTCCCGGCGTCGTCCTCCGCCGACGGGTCGGGTAACACCGAGGTGGGCTCGGCCGACTGCCGGTACTCCATGGTCAGCGAGACCTCACCGCTGGGCGTACGGATCGGGCGGGAGACCGGCGGCTTCGGTGGTTTCGCCGCCGGCTGTGGTGGCGCCTGGGGCATTTTCGGTTCGACCGCGCCGCTGGACTGTGCCCGGCCCCGACCGGCCGTCGACGGCAGGGTGAGCCCGGAGAGCAATCTCGGGGTACGCGCGGGCGCAGCGTCCTCCCCCACCTGCCTTCGCCGGGCTTCCGGCTCGGCCGGCGCGGGCGGCGGCGAGCTGAGGTCGGCGGCGTCCATCCCGAGCCGGCGCCGGCTGCGGCGGCGCAGCAAGGCGTCCAGGCCGATCGTGCCTCCGACGGTAACCAGCATGCCGACGCCACCGGCCACTACGATCGCGCGCTTGACCTTGGACGTCACCACCTCGACGTTCGCGCCGTCGTTCAGGGTCAGTGTGGTGATCGTGTCCTCGGTGGCCACCCCGTACTGCTTCTGCTCGGTCAGGATGTCATCGGCGAGCAGCTTGATGATCTCGCGTACGGTCGCCGTGGCCTGCGCCTCCGAGCTACCGACGGCCTCGATTTCCAGCAACGGCAGGCGTTCGGCCAGGGTCACGGTCACGCTCGGGGCGTACCCCTCCTTGGCCAACCGCTCCAACACCGGCGGATCGGTGACCTTGAGCAGCGCCGCGTTGCCCAGCGCCTGGTAGCCCAGG
>DASRRF010000454.1:0-3236 GCA_035695905.1 Micromonosporaceae bacterium
CGCGCCGTCTTACATCGAGGGCATGTTCAAGGCGATCTGCCCGTACACCTCGCAGGCGATCGTCATCGGCCAGGCGCGCAACTACTGCACGATGCTGGTCACCCTGGACCCGGACGCGATCGCCGGCTGGGCCGCCGGAACCGCGCTGGCAGGCAAGGGGTACGCGGACATCGCCGCGTCCACCGAGGCCGAGCAGATGGTCGGCGGGTACGTCAAGGAGCTCAACGCGAAACTGAACCGGTGGGAGACCATCAAGAAGTTCACCATCCTGTCCCGCGATCTGACCATTGAGGACGGTGAGATAACCCCGTCGATGAAGGTGAAGCGGCGCGGCGTGGAGACGAACTTCACCGCGGACATCGAGAAGATGTACGAAGGCGCGGTGGCCGAACTCTAGCCGTCACCCCGATTCGTGCGCGGCGGCGCGCAGCGTGTGGCGGGCGTCGGCGTACCGGATCATCTCGAAGACCACCAGCGCGCAGCACACCGCGGCGAGGATGGCGAGCGCGGCCAGCGCCGGAACGTGTGCCGCCATCGGGATCAGGGCGAGCAGCAACACCATCGTGACCCAGCGGGGGCGGTTGACCGTACCCATGTTGCGCAGCCGGAACCCGAGGTGGCCGAGCAGGTAGAGGACGACACCGCCGTACAGCGCGTAGAGCGGTACGCCGGTCAGCGGGTCGGTCAGATCGTGGTGCCCGGCGCCGCCCACGTACGCGAGAACCTTCTTCAACCCGAGCGACAGCAGGATGATGCCGCCCACCATCGGCAGGTGTAGATACGTGTACGAGTCGCGGGCCAGCGCCGCGCGCCGTACCCCGGTGGCCTGCCGCAGTACCCGCTCGGCCGCGATCGCCACCACGTCGAAGTACGCCCACCAGAGCGCCGCGGCCACCGCGATACCGAGTACCGAGGCGACGATGATCGGCCAGGAGATGGGCAGCGCGGCCACCCCGATGCCGATGGACACAACGGACTCGCCCAGCGCGATGATGATGATCAGGCCATGCCGCTCGGCCCAGTGCGCGGCGGAGTTGATCCGCCAACCCCGGGCGCCGGTGAGGTAGATGCCGGTGTAGTCCACCGCGATCGCGGCCGCCCACAACGCGGTCTGCAGGTACGGGCGGTGGTGTACGCCGGCCGCGGCGAGCAGCAACGCCGCCCCGCCCAGCATCGGCAGGCTCGCCTTGAGCACCTGGCGGCGCAGCGCGGGGTCGTGGTGCGCGGCGCGCCAGTAGACGGACAGGTGCAACACGCGTACGACCACGTAACAGGCCACGAACACGACCGGGGCGTACAGCCCGCCGGGCAGGTCCTCGAAGGCCTCCGGGATGGTGAGCGCGATCACGAACATGGTGGCCATCACGGCGAACAGGACCACCCGCACCTCGCCCTCGTCGGCCCGCACGGTGTTGCCCAGCCACGCGAAGCAGCACCAGCACCACCAGAGCAGCGCGAGGACCAGCCCGCCGCGGATCACCCCGTGCCAGTTCAGTTCGGCCGCCATGAGCGCGGTCACCTGGGTGAAGGCATAGACGAACACGAGGTCGAAGAACAGCTCAAGGGGGGTCACCCCGGCGCCTTCGACGGTCTCGGTTATCCGCCTCCGGCGGGTGTTTGCATCGGTTGCCACCGCGCAAGTCTGCCACGGCGCCGGGCTACGCGATGATCGCCGGCTCTCTCCACGATGGACGGTGTGGGCGGTCCAGTGCGTAACGGGCCTCCGCGATCCGGTGCACCGCCTCGACGAGGTCCGGCACCGGCAGGGTGAACGGCAGGCGGACAAAGCGTTCCAGCGTGCCGTCCAGGCCGAACCGCGGGCCGGGCGCAAGCCGTACCCCGTACTCCTCGGCCGCGCGCGCCAGCGCACCCGACACCGGCGCATCCAGCTCGGCCCACAGGGTCACCCCGCCGGCCGGCAGGGTGAACCGCCACTGCGGCAGCTCGACCCGCAACGCCGCGGCGAGCGCGTCGCGCCGGCCGGCCAGCTCCCGCCGGCGGGCCGGCACGATCTCCTCGGCCCGGGCCAGCACCTGCACCGCGACGAGCTGTTCGAGTACCGGACTGGCCATGTCCACGCCGACGCGTACCGCGGCGAGCCGCTGCACCACCGGGGCCGCCGCGCGAACCCAGCCGATCCGCAGCCCGCCCCAGTATGGCTTGCTCATCCCGCCGATGGTGAGCACCCGGGCGTGCCGGTCGTACACGGCGACCGGGTCCGGCATCGGCTGCCCGTCCAACGGAAGGTCCACAAAGGACTCATCAACGACGAGGTCGGTGCCGGTCGCGTGCACCGCGGCGGCCAGCGCGGCGCGAAGCGGTGCGGGCATCACGAAGCCGGTCGGGTTCTGGAACTCCGGGATGACGTACGCCAGCCGCGGCCGGTTCTGCCGCAACGTGGCCAGCAGCAGCTCGCCGTCCCAGCCCCGGTCGGTCAGCCCGTACGTGGCGATCCGCCCGCGCCGCGCGGCGAAGCCGGACAGCGCGTTCGGGTATGTGGGCGACTCGACCAGCACCGGCTGCCCCGGCGCCACGAGCAGCCGGGTGACCAGGTCGAGTGCGTGCTGCACGCCGCTGGTGATCATGATCTGCTCGGGCAGCGTCGGCAGCCCACGCGCGGCGAAGCCGGCGGCCACCGCGGCGCGCAGCTCGGGCAGGCCGGCCGGGTGGTAACCGGCGTCGCCGAGGTACCGCGGCAGCTCCTCGACCGCGTCCGAGGCGGCGTCGGCGAGCTGGACCGGCGCGGCGAGGGACGCCACGCTCAGGTCGAGCATGTCGGCCTCGTTCGCCGGGGTCCACAGGCCGGAGCTGGCCACCCGGTGCCCACCCGGCAGGGTGGTCCAGCTCCCCGCGCCGCGCCGGCTGGTCAGGTGGCCCGACTCGCGCAGTTCGCGGTACGCGGCCGAGACGGTGGTACGGCTGATCCGCAGCGCTCCGGCCAGCTCCCGCTCGGCCGGCAGCCGGACCCCCAGCGGCAGCCGCGCGTCGGCGAGCAGCCCGCGGACCGCGCCGGCCAGCGCCGCGTACTCGGGGCTACGGTGGCGGCCCGGCAGGCTATGCCACTGGCCGAGCAAGCGGGCCAGCTGCGCCCCGCGAAGCGTGCCACTCACGCCAGACCTCCGAAATTGGCCCTTGATCTAATTCCGATTGGCCTTCAGAGTGGCACGGGTGACGGCAACTGGCAACACCCTCACGCTCCGCGAGCGGCTCCCCCGCCGGCTGGTCCAGCTCTATCT
>DASRRF010000455.1:0-7013 GCA_035695905.1 Micromonosporaceae bacterium
GGTACGGCACCGGCCGCCGGAGCCCACGGACCGGGCCGCGGTGACCGCGTTGCGCGAGGCGATCGTGGCGGCGTTGAGCCGGCCGTCCGACGGCGGGCCGGTGGTCGAGCGGGGCTGGCCGGCACGGTACGCCGCCCGCCGGATCGCCTGGCACGTGCTCGACCACGCCTGGGAGATCGAGGACAAGTCCGGCTGATGCGGATCCAGCCGCTGTCCCCGGCCGGGCTCGTCGAGGAGCTGGCCGAGCTGATCGCGAGCCGGCCGGCCGATCGCTGGCAACGGGTCGCGATCGACGGGCCACCGGCCGCCGCACCGGAGACTCTCGCCGGCGCGCTGGTCGACCCGCTTCGGGTACGCGGTCGCGCCGTGCTACGAGTGTCCACAATGGACTTCCTGCGCCCGGCATCGGTACGCCTGGAGTACGGCCGGACCAACCCGGACGCGTACTACGAGAGCTGGCTCGACGAGTCCGCGCTGCGCCGCGAGGTGCTCGACCGGCTGGCGCCCGGCGGCTCCGGCCGGATTCTGCCGGCGCTGTGGGACACCGGTTCGGACCGGGCCACCCGGTCCGGCTACCTGACCGCCCCGCCCGGCGCCGTACTTCTGGTCAGCGGCGCGTTCCTGCTCGGGGCCGGGTTGCCGTTCGAGCTGACCGTGCACCTGGCGCTCTCCGCGGCGGCGCTGCACCGCCGTACGCCGCCCGGCCAGGCCTGGACGCTGCCCGCGTTCGCCCGGTACGCCGGCGAGGTTGCCCCGGCGGGCTTCGCCGACGTGGTGGTACGGCTGGACGACCCGGCGCACCCGGCGGTCGCCTTCCGAGCCGGCGGCCCGTCGCGGACCGGTTAGGGTTGCGGCGTGGCTGGCCCGCTTGCGCTCGTCGGATCCGGCGAGTACACCGACGCGATGCTCGAGGTCGACCGGTCCCTGCTGGACGGTCGCCCGCCGAGGTACGTACAGATCCCGACCGCTGCCGCGCCGGAGGGGCCGGCCCGCCTGCGCTACTGGCTCAACCTGGGTACCCGGCACGCCGGCAAGCTCGGTGTCGAACCGGTGCAGCTGCTCGTCACCGACCGGGCCGGCGCGGACGACCCGGAGATCGTGGCGAGGCTGGCCGGTGCCGGGCTGATCTACCTGTCCGGCGGCAACCCGCTGTTCCTCGCCGACACGCTGCGCGACACGCTGCTGGCCCAGGCGATCGAGGAGGCCTGGCGTGGCGGTACGGCGCTGGCCGGGTGCAGCGCCGGCGCGATGGCGCTCAGCGGCTGGGTACCGGACATCCGGCACCCGACCAGGCCCGGCCGGCCCGGCCTCGGGCTGCTACCCCAGCTGCGGGTGATCCCGCACTTCGACCGGTTCCTCGGCCGGATGCCGAACCTGCTGGCCCGGCCGTTCATGCGCGAGCGCGACGGCGTGGTGACCGTCGGCATCGACGAGGACACCGCGCTCGTCGGCGGCCCCGAGCGCTTCACCGTCCACGGTAGACAGTCGGCGTGGTTGCTCGACGCCGGGCAGCGCAAGCAGATCCCGGCCGGATCGGAGGTAACCTTCCCGCTGGACGGCCATTCTTGAGAATCGACCGGCGGACGCTCAACCGCGCGCTGCTCGACCGGCAACTGCTCTTGCGCCGTAGCGCGCTGCCGGTACTCGACGCCGTACGGCACCTCGTCGGGCTGCAGGCGCAGGCACCGAACCCGCCGTACTTCGGGCTGTGGGCGCGGTTGGACGGGTTCCGGCCGGACGTGCTCTCCGAGCTGATCATCGATCGGATGGCGGTCCGGGTCGCGGTGATGCGCGGTACCGTGCACCTGGTCACCGCGGAGGACTGCCTGGCGCTGCGGCCGCTGGTGCAGCCGGTGTTCGACCGGCCGCTGAAGTCCACCGCGCCGCAGGCCGTGGCGGTCCGCGGGTTGGCGCTGCCCGACGTCGTCCGGGCCACCCGTACGCTGCTCGCCGAGCGCCCACGGACCACCACCGAACTCGGCGTACTCCTGCAGCGGCGCTGGCCGGACCGGGACCCGGCGGCGCTGGTCTGGGCGATGCGGTTGCAGGTGGCGCTGATCCAGGTACCGCCGCGCGGTATCTGGGGGTCCAGCGGCCAGCCCACCGTCACCACACCCGAGGCATGGCTCGGCCGCGGGCTGGACCGGCGCCCGGCGCCGCAGGACCTGGTGCTGCGCTACCTCGCCGCGTTCGGCCCGGCCAGCGTGAAGGACGCGCAGACCTGGTCCGGGCTGACCCGGCTCGGCGAGGTGTTCGAGCGGCTGCGACCGCGGCTGCGCACCTACCGCGACCAGGCCGGCGCGGAGCTCTTCGACCTGCCGGACGCGGTGCTGCCCGACCCCGGTACCCGCGCGCCGGTACGGTACCTGCCGGAGTACGACAACTGCCTGCGCTCGCACGCCGACCGGGACCGGGTGGTCTCCGAGCCGGACCGCCAGCGGCTGGCCAGCAAGAACGACGCGCCGATGCCGACGTTCCTGGTGGACGGCTTCGTCCGCGGGAAGTGGCGGCTCGCCCGTAGCCGGGGTGCGGCGACGCTGACCCTGCAGCCGTTCGCCAGACTGTCCAAAAAGGACACATCGGCGGTGACCGCGGAGGCCGGGCGGCTGCTCGACTTCGCCGCCCCCGGTGTGGCCGGCGATATCCGCTTCGACGACCCGGACTAAGCCTCGTCCGGCGCAGCACCCTCGCGCGCGGCGGCAGTGTTGTCGGCGGCGGCGGTGAGCCGGGCGGTCAGCTCGGCGGTCAGCTTTCTGGTGACGTTGGCCGGCTTCGGCAGGTCCGCGTCGGGCGCCTCGGCGTCCGGCGGCGCGAGCCGGGCGGCGCGCTCCTCGGTCAGCGAATGCCCCCACAGGCTCGCCGCCGCGGCGATCAGCACGATCGGGGGTACGCCGAGCCGCCGGGCCAGCTTCTCCTCGACCTCGGTGGCGCCCGCCTCGGCCCGGCCGAGCGCGCGGATGTCCACATCGCCCAGACCCGCGCGGCTGATCTCGCGCATCTTCGTGGCCGCCCGGGTCAGCGCGTGTTCGTCGCGCTGCGCCGGTACGGTCGGCAGGCCCGGTGCGGCGAACGCCCGCCGGTACGGCGCCGCGGTCACCACCTCGCGCAGGTACGCCGCAGCGACCGGTGCACGGGTGCCGGCCGGGGTCGTGCTGAACAGCACGGGTTCGTCGCCCAGCAGCAGGTCCGCCAAGGCCACCCGGTGCCCGAGCGCGTCGCTGAGGACGACCGGCAACGCCAGCACCTGCTCGGCGCTGAGCGGTTTCTGCGCCCGCTCGATCGCGGCGATCCACGCCGGGGTCCACTCCAGGCCGTGGTTGCGGGCGGCCCGGGCGACATCCTCGCACGACACTACGCCGTCCAGCCGGAGCCGGTGCAGGTTGCGACCGACGAGGTCGCGCAGCGGCACCGGGACCACCGGCTCCGGTGGGTCGTCTGCCTCGATCGGCACCACGTCGAAGGCCGGCGGCGCGTCGAAGGCTGGCGGCGCGAAGATCGCCGGCTGGGCGGTGGCGCCGTCAACACTCACGGTTCATGACGGTATCGGCGGCCGTCGGGGCCGGCAATGAACGAAGGTGTCAACTGGATGACTCACCCGGCGCCCGGGTTTCGGGGCGGAGGATGGCGGCGGGCCGGCTGATATTGCTGACACCACCGAGCGGCCGGGGTGATCGACCTGCTCACGGCGGCCGTCGCGGAGTACCACGGCGCGGTGATTCTGCATTACGACGCTGACTTCGAGCACATCGCGGACGCCACCGGGCAGCCGCATGCCTGGATAGGCACATCGCGGAACCCTGGACTGAACGACCGGACTCGCCGCTCGCGGGCATTGTGACCTAGTTCACGGCTCGTTTACCGTTCTCACACCGGTCGTACTCGCCGGTAACCCTCCACCCCCCGGGAGGACCCGTGACCGTTCCCACCCGACGTCGTATCACCGTGCTCCTGGCCAGCCTCGCCCTGGGCCTGGCCGGCGTCGTCTCGACCGCAACCCCCGCGGCCGGGGCCGACTCACCACCGCCCAACTCGATGGCGAGCCTGGGCGACTCGATCACCCGCGGCTTCAACGCCTGCGGCTTCTTCTTCGACTGCACCGCGCGGTCGTTCTCCACCGGTACCTCCAGCACGGTCAACAGCCACTACCTGCGCATCCTGGCGGTGAACCCGGCGATCAGCGGGCACAACTTCAACGACGCCCGGACCGGCGCGAAGGCGACCGACGCGGCCGGCCAGGCGCGCACCGCGGTCAGCCAGGGCGTGCAGTACGTGACGCTGCTGATCGGCGCGAACGACGCGTGCACCAGCAGCGAGGCCACGATGACCGCGGTGAGCACGTTCCGCGGTCAGGTTGACAGCGCGCTCGGCACCCTGAAGGCTGGCCTGCCGGCCGCCAAGGTGCTCGTGATCAGCGTGCCGGACATCAAGCACCTGTGGGAGATCGGCCACGTGAACGCCAACGCCGTCAACACGTGGAACTTCTTCGGCATCTGCCAGTCGATGTTGGCCAACCCGACCTCCACCGCGCAGGCCGACGCCGACCGGCGCGACCGGGTACGCCAGCGGGTGGTCGACTTCAACGCCCAGCTTGCCCAGGCCTGTGCCGCGTACGGGGCGAACTGCAAGTTCGACGGCAACGCCGTGTTCAACGGGCAGTTCACCCTGGCCCAGGTCTCCACCTGGGACTTCTTCCACCCGAACACCGCCGGCCAGGCGATGCTCGCCAGCGTCTCGTACGCCGCCGGGTTCGGGTGGTGACCCACCCCGGTTGACGGGTACGGCCTCCGTCGTGCTGTTCTAGGCGGCATGACGGAGGCCACCGCTGAGGTCCTGGACATCTGCCGCGACCTGATCCGGATCGACACCACCAACACCGGCGACACGCCGACCAGCGCGGGCGAGCGGGTCGCCGCGGAGTACGTTGCCGGCCGGCTCGCCGAGGTCGGCGTCGACGCGCGCATCTACGAGTCCGAGCCGGGCCGGGCCAGCGTGGTCGCCCGGCTGGCCGGCACCGACCCGGGCCGCGGCGCGCTCGTCGTACACGGCCACCTCGACGTGGTACCCGCCGATGCCAGCGAATGGTCGGTGCACCCGTTCTCCGCCGAGATCCGCGACGGCTACCTGTGGGGCCGCGGCGCCGTCGACATGAAGGACTTCGACGCGATGACGCTGGCCGTGGTGCGCTCGTGGCGGCGTACCGGGTTCGTCCCGCCGCGCGACGTCGTACTGGTCTTCACCGCGGACGAGGAGGCCGGCGGCGAGCTGGGCGCGCACTACCTGGTCGACCACCACGCGGAGCTCTTCGAGGGGTGCACCGAGGCGATCGGCGAGGTCGGCGGCTTCTCGTACACGGTCAGCGACGATCTTCGCCTGTACCTGATCGAGGTAGCGCAGAAGGGCATCGACTGGGTGCGGCTGCACGTGCGCGGCCGTCCCGGGCACGGCTCGATGATCAACGACGACAATGCGATCACCGCGCTGTGCGAGGCGGTCGCGCGGCTCGGCCGGCACCGCTTCCCGGTCACCGTCACCGCGACGGTACGGGCGTTCCTCACCGAGATCTCCGATGCGCTGGGCATCCCGCTGGACCCGGACGACCCGGAGGCGGCGATCGCCAAGCTCGGGCCGATCGCCGCGCTGATCGGCGCGACCATCCGGAACACCGCGAACCCGACCAGGCTGGCCGCGGGCTACAAGGAGAACGTGATCCCGAGTAAGGCCACCGCCACGGTCGACTGCCGGACCCTGCCCGGGCAGAGCGAGATCTTCCAGGCCCAGCTGCAGGAGATCGTCGGCCCGGACACCACCATCGAGTACGTCCAGCGCCAGCCGGGCCTGGAGACCTCGTTCGACGGCGCGCTGGTGGACGCGATGTCCGCGGCGCTGCGGGCCGAGGACGCGGCCGCCCGCCCGGTGCCCTACATGCTTTCCGGGGGTACGGACGCAAAGGCGTTGTCCCGCCTGGGCATCCGGTGCTTCGGCTTCGCGCCGCTGCGGCTGCCGCCCGACCTCGACTTCGCCGCGCTGTTCCACGGCATTGACGAACGGGTGCCGGTGGAGGGTTTAGAGTTCGGCGTGCGGGTGCTCGATCGCTTCCTACGGAGTTCCTGAGAGTACGGGTTGCCAAGAAGGGATGTCCCGTTATGACAGACCGGCACGCGGAGCTCGATGAGGCGCTCGACCTGGTGATCGCCGCCGCCCGCGCGCATCTGGTCGCTGTCAAGGCCGCGGACGGCCGGATCGACGACGACACGGTGTGGCAGGCGTACGTCACCCTGAACAACGCCTCGCACGAGTACGACGAGCTGCTGCTGGACATCTTCGGCGAGGTGACGCCGTGGGACGTGGAGGCGATCGACGCGACCGAGTCCGACGAGGACGATGAGCTGGCCGAGATCGAGGCGAGCGACCCGTACGAATACCTGGTCTCGGTACGGCAGCGGCGCGACTACCGGGTGCCGAGCGTGTCCGCGCTGCTGAACCTCGCCGACGCGACCCGCCGGGCCGGGCTGAACGACGCGGGCGAGCCGGACGACGCCATCGAGCCGGTCGAGTCCGTCGGCGAGGCGGTGCTGGAGCTGCTGCAGTCCGGCGACGGTTCGTTGGGTGCGCTGGACGTACCCGAGCTGGAGCCGCTGGACGGGCTGGTCGCGGTCGCCGAGGTGAACGCCCCGCTCGACCTGCAGGCGTTCACCGACGACGACGGGGTGGGGCCGTTCCGCCTCGCCGCCGAGGAGCGGGTGGTTGGCCGGCTGGACGAACACCCGTTCATCGACGCGGAGGAGCTCGCCGACGAACTCGAAGACGAGCTCGAGGACGAGCTCGAGGACGAGCTCGACGACGAGTACGAGGACGCCGGGGCCGAGCCGGACACCGGGGACGAGCCGGACGATGACGGGGCGCAGACCCGGCAGGCGTCGCGCTGAACCCCGCGACACGCCCATTTTTTGGACTCTTGGGGTGGTGCCGGCGCCCGCCGCCGGAGCAGGATATTGCGCATGGACTTCGAATAT
>DASRRF010000456.1:0-10151 GCA_035695905.1 Micromonosporaceae bacterium
GGGGTACTGCGCCGGCCGGATGTCTACCACTGCGGGGTCGCCGGCGCACCGGTGACCGACTGGGCGCTGTACGACACCGCGTACACCGAGCGGTACCTGGGCCTGCCCGACGACGGCACCGACGTGTACGCGCACCACAGCCTGATCGCGCTCGCCGCGGAGCCGCCGATCCGGCCGGACGAGGCCCGCCCGCTGCTGCTGATCCACGGGCTGGCCGACGACAACGTGGTCTCCGCGCACAGCTTGCGGCTGTCCGCCGCGCTGCTGGAGGCCGGCCGGCCGCACGCCGTGGTACCGCTGCCGGGCGCGACCCACATGGCCGCCGGCGGGCTCGCCGAGCGCCTCCTGCACGTGGAGCTGGACTTCATCCGGCGCTCACTGCCGCAATGACCGTGAGGGGCCGCACGGGTGGGCGGCCCCTCACTCACGAGCTACGGCTTGACGAAAGCGTTGGTGAACGCCGGGTACCCGAAGATGCTGCCGACGTAGAGCCCGCCCAGCTTCGAACCATGCAGGTAGTACGCCACATCGACATAGAGCGGCACGGCCGGGGCGAGTTCCTTCATGATCCGCTCGTCCAGCTTCGGCCACTCCGTGGCCTGCGCGGCCGGGTCCATCGCGAGCACCCGGTCGAACTCCGCGTTGATCGAGTCGTTGTTCAGGAACGACGTGTCGCTGTTCCCCTCGGCCTTGATGGCCCGGCCGTCGAAGAGCGGCGGCAGGATCGACGCTCCGCTCGGCCAGTCCGCCGCCCACGAGTCGGCGTACAGGTCCCAGGGGTTGTTCTTCTTCTTGGTCTCGTCCAGCTTGGCGTCGGCCGGAATCGTCTTCACCGTGATCTTGAAGCCGGCCTTCTCCAGGTTGTTCTTGAGCTGGGTACCGACTTCGGTGCCGTCCTTGTCGTCGGAGACGCCGAGGACCAGCTCCGGGGTCTTGCCGGCGAGGACCGACTTCGCCTTCTCGATGTCGCCGCTCTTACCGGCCGGGTACGCGTCGAACTGCTTCCAGCCGAGCGTGCTGGGCGGCATCAGGGTGGTCAGCGGCGAGGCTACGGTCTCGCCACCGAGCGACTTGATCAGGCCGTCCCGGTCGATCGCGTAGTTCAGCGCCTGCCGGACGGTGAGGTCGGTAACCCGCTGGGTGTTGATGGTCAGCCGGTTCGCGCTCGGTGTCGGTTCCAGCAAGGTGCGGCCCTTGAGGGACTGGTCACCGGCCACCTTGGAGACCAGCGACGACGGGATGCCGTTCCAGGCCAGCGCGGTCTGGTCCGCGCCGCTGTCGGAAATCACCCGGTTCGCGCCGGCCTCTGGGTCCGCGCCGAAGGACCACACGAACTTGTCCGGGTACTGGTGCCGCACCGGATCGGTGGCCGGATCCCAGTTGGTGTTGCGCTCGAGGACCAGCTCCACCCCGACGGTGTTCTTAGTGATCTTGTACGGGCCGGAGGAGAACGGTTGCAGATCCAGATTCACCCCGGTGTCCTTGTCCGCCGGCAGCGGCGCGGTGGACGGCAGCGACACCGCGAACGGCAGGTCGCAATGCGCCTTGGCGAACTCGAACCGCAACGTCTTGTCATCCGGCGTGGTCAGCCCGGGCGGCAGCGAAGTCTTGTTCGCCTTGAAGTCCCACTTGGTGTCGTACTGCGGGGTGTCGGCGAGCCACTCCTGGATGTATGTCGGTCCGCTGGTCAGGTCCGGGTTGAATGAGCGGGCGATGCCGTACGCGATCTCCTTGGAGGTGATCGCCCGGCCGTCCTCGAATTTGAGGCCGCTCTTAATCTTGAATTCCCAGGTCTTGCAGTCGTTGTTGACGTTCTTGCCTGGGGTTTCCGCGGTGTCGCCGACCAGGGTCAGGTGGCCCTTGCCGTCGTCCCGCCAGGTGGTCAGCGACCGGCTGTAGAGCGGCGCGGTCATCAACCCCGCGAACGAGTACACCCGTTGCGGGTCGAGGTGTGAAATCTTGGCCTGCCTGATGATGGTGACCGTGCCACCGTTGGCCGCGCCCGGCACCGGAGCCGCCGGACCCATCGAGTCCTTCGGATCGGTCGCGATCACGCCGGTCGGCGTGCGCCCGTTGTCAACCTTGTTCCCTTGGCCCGTGTTCTTGCCGCACGCGCCCAGCAGCACGACAACGGCGAGCGCCGCGCCGGCCGCGGCGGCAACTCTTGATCGCATGCCGTACCTCCCACTCTGAAAGAAATCTACGAAGTGTGTAGCAGACGAAGAGAAGTTTCGCCAGATGCCTACCGCGGATGACGCCGTCATTGCAACCGGACGCGCGGGTCGATCAGCGCGTACAACACGTCAACCACGATGTTGGCGACCACGATGAACGCCGCGGAAATCAGCACGGTGGCCATGACGGTGGGCAGGTCGCCGCCGCGTACCGCCTCCACGGCGGTTCGGCCCAGCCCCTGGATGCCGAACGTGGTCTCGGTAATCACCGTGCCACCGAGCGCGCCGCCGATGTCCAGCCCGGCGATGGTCACGATCGGGGTGATCGCGGCGCGCAGCGCGTGCCGGCCGTACACCTGCGACTTGGCCAGCCCCTTGGCCCGGGCGGTCCGGATGAAGTCCTCCGACAGCGTCTCCAGCATTTGGGCCCGGGACAGCCGGGCGTAGATCGCGGAGAACAGGAAGGCCAGCGCGACCCAGGCAAGGACCAGGCCGCTCGCCCATTTCGCCGGGTTCTCCAGCATCGACGTGTAGTGCTGCACCGGTACGACCTTCAGGTTGTAGACGAACACGATGAGCAGCACCGCGCCCACGAAGTACAGCTGCAATGAGGCGCCGGTCAGCGAGAAGCCGATCGCGAGCCGGTCGAACGCGGTACCCCGGCGCAGCGCGGAAATCATGCCGAGCCCGACCCCGAGCGCGAGCCACAGCACCGCCGCCGGGATCACGATGCTCAGTGTCACCGGGAGTACCCGACTCAGCGTGCTGGTGACCGGCTCGCTGTTGACGTAGGAGTACCCGAGGCACGGCGCGGCGCAGTGGCCGCCCTGCGCGCTGCCCAGATCCCGGCCGGCCACGATCCCCCTCATGTACCCGACGTACTGGTCCACCAGGGGATCACGCAGCCCGAGCTCCTGCCGTACCCGCTCCAGCCGCTCCGCGTTGCAGTTCTTCGGGCACATGCCGGTGACCGGATCCTTCGGCAGCGCGAAGAACATCAGGAAGCTCAGCACGCTGACCGCGAACAGGGTGAGCGTCGCGGAGAGGACCCGCCGGACCAGAAACCGCGCCATGGCGTACGAACCCCCTACCGCGACGACTTCGGGTCGAGCGAGTCGCGCAGCGCGTCCCCGAACAGGTTGAACGCGAGTACCAGCGCGAAGATCGTGATCCCCGGGAAGAACACGTATGCCGGATCGGTCTGCAGGTAGGCGATGCTGCGAAAGATCATCGCGCCGAAGTCCGGGGTGGGCTCGATGATGCCGATGCCGAGGAAGGACAACGCCGCCTCACCGGTCACATAGGACGGTACGGCGAGCGAGAACGCGACCAGGATCGGTGCCCACACGTTCGGCAGCAGCTGCCGGAACAGCATGTGCCCGAGCCCGACGCCGGCCGCCCGAGCCGCCTCCACGAACTCCCGCTCGCGCAGCGAGACCACCTGGCCGCGGACCAGCCGAGCGGTGCCGGTCCAGCCGAACAGTGCGAAGATCACGATCAGCACGATCACCCGGAACGACTGCGGCTCGGCCTCCCGCGGCCCGTAGAACCGCAGCGTGACCGTGGGCACGATGGCCAGCGCGGTGATCAGGAACGGCATCGCCAGCGCGAAGTCGGTCACCCAGGTGATCACGGTGTCGACCCAGCCGCCGAGGTAGCCGGCGACGATCCCGGCCACCACCCCGATCACCGTGGTGATCACGGCGGCGGCCAACGCGATGAACAGCGACGTGCGCATCCCATAGATCATCCGGATGAAGATGTCCCGGCCGATGTGCGGCTCCAGGCCGAACCAGTGCGAACCGGAAACCCCGCCGGCATACCCCAGCGGCATACCGAACGAGTCGAGTGCGTCCTGGAACTGGGCCTGCGGGCTAACCCCGTACACCTTCTCGATCAGTGGTCCGGCGAGTGCCACGACGAAGAAGACCACCAGCGCGACCCCGCTGACCCGGGCGGTCCGGTCCCGGCGTAGCCGGGCCCAGGCCAACTGGCCGGGTGAGCGCCCGACGAAATCCCCGGCTCCCACTGGTACGAGCGAATCCGCCGCACCCAACTCGGCGAGTACGACACCGTCGACAGGCGACAGACTCATGCGGCGGCCTCCCTGCGGTCGGCCGCCGCACTCGCGTGGACACTGAGCCACCTGATTCGCTCGCTACGCTCACTCATCGAAGCGGCCCCTCCTCGGGAAAGTGGCAGGCGGTCAACAGGTTGGTACTTCCGTTGCGTGCTACCAGCGCCGGTTCCTCGGTCGCACACCGGTCCTGTGCCTTCCAGCATCGGGTGCGGAACCGGCAGCCGGACGGCGGATCGAGCGGGGTGGGTACGTCCCCGGTGAGCCGGATCCGGCCAGCCGCACCGAGCCGAGTCACGTCCGGTACCGCGGAGAGGAGAGCCCGGGTGTACGGGTGTTGCGGCCGCTGGTAGATCTCGTCCCGCGGGCCGGTCTCGACGATCTTGCCTAGGTACATCACCGCAACCCGGTGGCAGAAATGGCGTACCACGGCCAGGTCGTGCGCGATGAAGACGAAGGCCAGTCCGAGTTCGCGCTGCAACCCACGGAGCAGGTTGATCACCTGGGACTGGATCGACACGTCCAGCGCGGACACCGGCTCATCGGCCACGATCATCTTCGGTTGCAAGGCGAGCGCGCGCGCGATGCCAACCCGCTGGCGCTGACCGCCGGAGAACTCATGGGGGTACCTGTTGTAGTGCTCCGGATTCAACCCGACCAGCTCCAGCAGCTCCTGCACTCGCCGCTTCACGCCACCCGCCGGGTTCACGCCATTGACCTGCAACGGGATCGCCACGATCCGCCCGATGGTGTGCCGTGGGTTCAGCGAGGAGTACGGGTCCTGGAAGATGATCTGCAGCTCGCGGCGCAACGGCCGCAACGCCCGGCCGCGCAGGTGGGTGATGTCCCGGTCCTCGAAGACGATCCGGCCGGCGGTGGGCTCGAGCAGACGGACCAGCATTCGGCCGGTGGTGGTCTTGCCGCAGCCGGACTCGCCGACCAACCCGAGCGTCTCGCCCGGGCGTACCTCGAAGGTGAGCCCGTCGACCGCGCGTACGCCCGGATGGGAACGCAACCCAGCCCGTACCGGAAAGTGTTTGGTCAGGCTCTCCACCCGCAGCAACGGCGCCGTCATGCTGGAACCACCTCGGCCAGCGCGCGGGCCCGTTCGGCCGCGGAGAGGTGGCAGGCGACCAGGTGACCGGGTTCGCCAACCGGCTGCAGCTCGGGCACCTCGGAGGCGGATCGGCCTAGGGTGCGCTCGGCGTACCGGCAGCGCGGATGGAACGCGCAGCCCGACGGCAGGTTGACCATGCTGGGCGGATTTCCCTTGATCGGGACCAGATCGGCGTCGGCGTCCCCGTGCAGCGACGGCACGCTGGCCAACAGTCCCCAGGTATATGGATGCTGCGGGCGCCGGAGAACCTGCTCGACGCTGCCCCGCTCGACCGTCCGCCCGCCGTACATCACCAGGACGTCGTCGGCGACCTGGCTGACCACGCCGAGATCGTGGGTGATCAGGATGATCGCGGACTGGAACTCGGCCTGCAGATCGGCGAGCAGGTCGAGGATCTGCGCCTGGACGGTCACGTCCAGCGCGGTGGTCGGCTCGTCCGCGATCAGCAGGTCCGGGTTGTTGACCAGCGCCATCGCGATCATCGCACGCTGCCGCATGCCGCCGGAGAACTCGTGCGGGTACTGGCCGAACCGGCGCGCGGGCCCGGGAATGCCGACCCGGTCGAGCATCTCGATGGCAAGGGTACGGGCGGTCGCCATGCTCCGCCCCGGATGGTGAGTCCGGTACGCCTCGACGATCTGCCGGCCAACGGTGTAGTACGGGTGCATTGCGGAGAGCGGGTCCTGGAAGATCATCGCGATATCCCGGCCGCGTAGCCTGCGCAACTCCTCGTCGCCCAACCCGACCAGGTTCCGCCCGCCGACCAGGATCTCCCCGGTTACCCGGGTCCGCTTCGGGTTATGCAGGCCGAGGATGGCCAGGCTCATCACGCTCTTGCCGGAGCCGGACTCGCCGACCACCCCGAGGGTGCGGCCACGTTCGACCGCGAAGGACATCCCGTTGACCGCGCGGACCGCGCCGTCCTCGGTATCGAACCGCACGGCCAGGTCCCGCACCTCCAAGTACGGCGGCGACACCGGCAATCCTCCTCCTGACCCGTGTGAAGGCAACCTACACGGAGAGGCAAGCGGTGAAAATAAGCTACAGGGACGAACTTGGTTCCGCCCGCGGCACGGTAAGCACCGCGTAGGGTGTCGGCCATGACTCACTTCGACGCAGCGACCGCCGCTGTCGAGGCCGCACTCGCCGCCGGTGCGCGGTACGCCGACGCCCGCGTCATGCATCGGCAGTACGAATCCATGTCCGCGCGCAACGGCGAGATCGAGGAGCTGGTCCGCAACGAAAGCGCCGGGCTGGGCGTACGGGCGCTTATCGGCTCCAGCTGGGGCTTCTATGCCGTACCCGACATGTCCGATGAGATGGCACGCAGCGCCGGCGCCCGGGCTGCCGAGATCGCCACCGCGAGCGCCGGCCTGCCCGCCCCGTTGACCGATCTGGTGCCGAGTGCGCCAGCGGTCGGCTCGTGGTCCAGCGGTTGTGCGATTGATCCACTCACTGTCCCGCTGTCGGACAAAGGCGACCTGCTGACCGCGGCGACCTTGGCGATGCGGGAGCACGGCGCCCACCATGCCGAGGGGCTCTACCAAATCTGGGACACCAAGAAATGGTTCGTCTCCTCCGAGGGGCACCGGATCGACCAGCACATCCGGGAGTGCGGCGGCGGCATCTCGGCCACCGCGATCGGCGACGGCGAGACCCAGCGCCGGTCCTTCCCGTCCTATCGCGGCCAGTACGGCACCCTCGGGTGGGAGCTCATCGACATGATCGACCTCGTGGCGCACGCACCCCACGTCGCCGAGGAGGCGCGCGCCCTGCTGACCGCGCCGGCCTGCCCCGCGGGTACGACCACCTTGATCATCGGCGGTGAACAGCTCGCCCTGCAGATCCACGAGTCGGTCGGGCACGCCATCGAGCTGGACCGGATCCTCGGCTGGGAGGCCGCCTTCGCCGGCACGTCCTGGCTGGACCTCAACCGGCTCGGCGAGCTGCGGTACGGATCCGAGCTGATGAACATCACCATCGACCCGACCATCCCCGGCGCGTTGGGCAGTTTCGGGTACGACGACGAGGGCACCCCGGCCACCCGCCGGGACGCGGTACGCAACGGGGTGTGGGTCGGCGTGCTCGCCGGCCGCGACTCCGCCGCGGTGGCCGGACTGGACTACGCCGGCAGCATGCGGGCCGACGGCTGGGCGCGGCTGCCGATGGTACGGATGACCAACGTAGGCCTGGAGCCAGGACCGCACACGCTGGACGAGATGATCGCGGCGACCGACGACGGCATCCTGATGGATATGAACCGCTCCTGGTCGATCGACGACAAGCGGCTCAACTTCCAGTTCGGCTGCGAGATCGGCTGGGAAGTCAAGAACGGCAAGCGGGGCCGGATGCTGCGCAACCCCACCTACACCGGGATCGGCCCGGTCTTCTGGCGCTCGATGGACATGCTCTCCTCGGAGATCGTCCCATGGGGTACGCCGAACTGCGGCAAGGGCCAGCCCGGACAGGCCGGCCACACCGGGCATCCGGCGGCACCGGCCCGGTTCACCGACGTACGGGTGGGGGTACGGGCATGAGTCTCGACATCGCGGAGCTGGTGCTATCGCTGCTCCCCGACGGCGCGGAGGGTGAGGTGTCGGTCGACCGGCAGGAGCTCGCGCTGACCCGGTTCGCCAACTCGTTCATCCACCAGAACGTCGCGGACGTGACGACCGAGGTACGGCTGCGGGTGCACGCCGATGGGCGTACGCTCGCAGGCTCCACGACCGTGGCCAACGAGGACGGGTTGCGCGCGCTGGTGGCCCGTACCGTCGAGGGCTCCAGGCTGGCCCCGCGGGATCCGCACTGGCCCGGCCTGAGCGCGCCGGCAGCCCTGCGGGGCAACGGCGCGTTCGATCCGGCCACAGTGGACGCTTCGCCGGCCGACCGGGCCGCGCGGGTGGCGTCCTTTGTGGACTCCGCGGGCGGCTTCGAGACCGCCGGCTACTGCCGTACCCTGCATTGGTCCGGTGCGTTCGCGAACTCCGCCGGGCAGTCGGTCACCGGCGCCAGCACCGAGGCGGCGATGGACGGCATCGCCCGGGCGGACGGGGCGGACGGAGTGGCCCGGATCGCCTCGGCCGCACTGTCCACCATCGACGGTGCCGTGCTCGGCGCGCGGGCCGCGGCCAAGGCGCGGGCCGGCATCGACCCGGTCGAGCTGCCACCGGGCCGGTACGAGGTGGTGCTGGAGCCGCAGGCGGTCGCGGACATCCTGCAGAACCTGGCCGCGCACGGCTTCAACGGCAAGGCGTACCAGGAGCGGCGCTCGTTCGCGGTGCTCGGCGAGCAGCAGTTCGACTCATCCATCACGCTGGTCGACGATCCGCTGGACGGTACCGCCGCCGGCCTGCCGTACGACGCCGAGGGCACCCCGAAACGGCGGCTCGCGCTCGCCGAGGCCGGGGTGAGCCGGGCGGTCACCCATGACCGGCGTACCGCGGCGCTGACCGGGGACGGCGCCGAGTCCACCGGGCACGCCCTGTCCAGCATCGGGCCGTGGGGGCCGATCGCGCACAACCTCGGCATCGTGGCGCCGATGGGCGGATCTCCCGCGGAGGTGGCCGGCCCGGTTGCCGACTCGTCGGTCGCGGCCCTCGTCGCCGGGGTCCGCCACGGGTTGCTCGTCACCGACTTCTGGTACACCCGGGTGCTCGATCCGAAGACGCTCGCGATCACCGGGCTGACCCGCAACGGGGTCTGGCTGATCGAGGACGGCGAGGTGACCCGGCCGGTACGCAACTTCCGGTTCACCCAGGCGTACGGGCAGGCGCTCGGATCCGGAAATGTCCTCGGGATCGGGGCGTACGCCGTACCGCAGCCCAACGCGTGGGGCAGCGCCCGCTGGTCGGCCCCGGCTCTGCACCTGGCGTCGTGGAACTTCACCGGAGGCGCCTCCGGCTGATCGACCCGCATCATCAGCCCGCGCTGCCAGTGAGTTTCTCCACAACCCCCTTCCGGCACAAGCGGCAGGGGGTCGGC
The DNA here is from genome assembly GCA_035695905.1 of Micromonosporaceae bacterium. Classification (GTDB taxonomy): domain Bacteria; phylum Actinomycetota; class Actinomycetes; order Mycobacteriales; family Micromonosporaceae; genus EFPC-2. The sequence goes on from DASRRF010000456.1 coordinate 9,350, forward strand.
GTAACGTGTGCACGGCACAATAGAGCCCGTACCCGGGAGCGACAAGAATGACTATCACGGCAATGCGGCCGGGCGGGGCGCGACCGCGGGTCGATATCGCGGCGAAAACCTTGCGCACGGACCGGTGGTGGGTGCCGCCGTTGACCGTCGGCGCGATACTGCTCTTCTTCGTGGTGTACTCGACGGTCCGAATCTTCATGGGCAAGTGGTATTGGGCGGCCGAAGAGCATTACCTCACACCGCTCTATTCGCCGTGCCTGAGCAAGTCCTGCCTGGTCGGCTCGTCGCATTTCGGTGCGCCGCTGCCGAAGCTGCCGTTCTGGATCCCGCTGGGCATCGTCGCTTTCCCGATCGTGGCGGGCTTCCGGGTCACCTGTTACTACTACCGCAAGGCGGGGTACCGCGCGCTGTGGCTTTCGCCGCAGGCGTGTGCGGTGTCCGAGCCGCACAAGATGTACACCGGCGAGACCCGTTTCCCACTGGTACTGATGAACTTTCACCGGTACTTCTTCTACCTCGCCGCGGCGGTCCTGCTGATCAACGTGTACGACGGCGCGCTGGCGTTCCACGGCGTGGACGGCGGGTTCGGGGCCGGCCTCGGCACGTTGATCATCTGGATCAACGTGGCCATGCTGGCCGGCTACACGCTGTCCTGCCACGCCTGCCGGCACACGGTCGGCGGGCGGCTCAAACACTTCTCCCGGCACCCGCTGCGCTACCGGTTCTGGACCATCGTGTCGAGACTCAACACCCGGCACGGCACGTTCGCGATGATCTCGTTGGTCACAGTGATCCTGACCGA
>DASRRF010000457.1:0-1799 GCA_035695905.1 Micromonosporaceae bacterium
GACCTCGCGCTCTGCGACAACCTCGATGTCGTCGGCAACCTGTACCTCGGCCGTGAGGTCGTGCACGCCGGCGTACTCGATGAAATCGGCATGGAGAAGCACGCCCGTGAGTTGCTCGCCAGCCTGTCGGTGAAGATCCCGAGCGTACGGGTGCCGTCCGCCGGGCTCAGCGGTGGCCAGCGCCAGTCCGTGGCGATCGCCCGGTCGCTGCTCGGCGAGCCGAGCGTGGTGGTGCTCGACGAGCCCACCGCGGCACTCGGCGTGGCACAGACCGCCGAGGTACTGGATCTGATCGAGCGGCTCAAGGAGCGCGGGCTCGGGGTGATCCTGATCAGCCACAACCTGGCCGACGTACGGGCCGTCGCGGACCGCGTGGTGGTGCTTAGGCTCGGCCGCAACGCGGGTGAGTTCCGCTCCGGCGAGGCCAGCCAGGAGGAGATCGTGCAGGCCATCACCGGCGCGCTGGACAACGCCGTGGCCCGGCGCAAGGCCCGCCACGACGGCTCTGTTGACGCCCCGGCCGCTGATATGTCGACCAACCCCCTGGAGGAGTCCTCATGAGCACGGCGGCTCCGCCGGCGGCCGGGCCGCTGGTCGAGGAGACGAAGGCCAGTCACTCGCCGCTTGCCGCAGTTAAGCGACGGGTACGCAGCGGCGAGCTGGGCGCGTGGCCGGTGATCATCGGCCTGATCGTCATCTGGATCGTGTTCCAATCGCTCAACGACCGGTTCCTCACCCCGCAGAATCTGTCCAACCTGACCCTGCAGATCGCCGCGACCGGCACGATCAGCGTCGGCATCGTGCTGGTACTGCTGCTCGGCGAGATCGACCTGTCGGTCGGCTCGGTGGCCGGCGTGGCGGCCGCGGCACTGGCCGTACTCACTGTCCGGCACGGGCTCGGCGACATCGCGGCGATCGGGCTCGTCCTGCTCCTCGGTGCGCTCATCGGCACGCTGCAGGGCAGCATCTTCGCCAAGCTCGGCGTACCCGCGTTCGTGGTGACGCTGGCCGGCAACATCGGCTGGCAGGGGTTGCAGCTCTACCTGCTGTCTCCACAGGGGACGATCAACTTTCCGTACGACGGGTTCATCGGCAAGCTCACCCACACCAACGTGAGCGATCCGGTGGGCTGGGTTCTCGGCGCGTTGGTCGTTGCGTTGTACGCGGCGGCTCAGCTCGTTGACCGCCGCCGGCGTACCGCTGCCGGTCTGCCCACCTCGCCGGTCCGGGCCAGCGTGGTGCGCATCGCCGGACTGGCCGCCGTGGTCGCCGTCGCCGTCGCCGTGCTGAACGCGTGGCAGGGGGTACCCGTCGCGCTGCTGATCTTCGTGGGCCTGGTCGTCGTGGTGGACTTGATCCTGCGCCGTACCCGGTACGGGCGCAGCATCTTCGCGGTCGGCGGGAACGTCGAGGCGGCCCGGCGGGCCGGCATCAACGTGGCGGCGATCCGGATCTCGGTGTTCGCGCTCGCCTCGCTGCTGGCCGCGCTCGGCGGCATCCTTACCGCGTCCCGCGGGTACGCCGCGGGCCAGTCGACCGGCGCGGGGGACACGCTGCTCGTGGCGATCGCCGCCGCGGTCATCGGCGGGGTGAGTCTCTTCGGCGGCCGGGGCAGCACGTACGGCGCACTGCTCGGCAGCCTGGTACTCGGTTCGATCACGTCGGGCATGTTCCTGCTGCAGTTGGACTCGTCGGTTCGCTACATGATCACGGCGGCGGTACTGCTCGCCGCGGTCATTCTCGACTCGCTGTCCCGTCGCGGCCGGCGCTCCAGCGGCCGGGAGTAACGCCCCGCCCGC
>DASRRF010000458.1:0-5051 GCA_035695905.1 Micromonosporaceae bacterium
GCCGGCCGAATTCGCCGACGGCCTCGACGCGGCGTTCCGGGCGCCGGACGGCGACATGTACCTGTTCAAGGGCCGGCAGCTCGTGCGCGGCCGGCAGCCGGCACCGCAACCGGTCAACGGGCAGTTCGGCCGGGTACGCAACGAGTTCACCACCGGGCAGCCCGCCCTCGACGCGGCGTTCGTCGCGCCCACCGGCGAGCTGTACGCGTTCCGGTCCGGGCAGTACATCCGGTACCGGCCGGGGCAGCTCGACCTGGCGGAGGAGGGCTACCCCCGCACCGTGGCCGACGACTGGGGTGACCTGCCCGCCGACTTCGAGGCGGGACCGGACGGCGCGTTCGGCTTCCAGGGACGCAGCTACCTGGCCAAGGGCAGCCGGTACGTCCGCTACTCGGGCCCGCGGTTCGACGCGGTCGACCGGACCTTCCCGCAGGAGTTCCGGCACCGCTGGTCGGGCACCGCCGACTACCGGCTCAGCGACGTCCACACCATCGTCCGCTTCGTGGACCTGTCACGCTCCCGGCCGGACGGCCTCGCGCAGTTCCTGCTGACCGGGGCGGAGGACCCGTACCGGTACCTGTCCGACCGCTACGGCTGGGACATCGACGAGATCCGCTGGGCCCGGCGCAACACCGGCCTGCTGACGGTGCCGACCCGGGAGGAGGAGCTCTTCGAGATCGAGTTCCTGCTCAAGCTCGTCGACCTGTTCGCGGTGACCGACAAGCTGGGCGCCGGCCCCTCCGAGATCTACACGCAGGTGTGGGCGACGCTGTACCCGGGCGGTGACCGGGACGCCGCCGGCACCGCGCTGTACGGTCTGCTGCAACGGCGTACCGGGCCGCAGGACTGGGCCGTGCTCTCCGCGCAGATCCACAACGAGCTGAACGTGCTCAAGCGGGACGCGCTCGTGCCCACGGTACTGGCGGACCATCCCGAGCTGCGCACGTCGCGGGACCTGTTCGAGCGCCTGCTGATCGACGTGGACATGGGCAGCGCCGGCACAACCTCCCGTGTCCGCGAGGCGATCGCGGCGACCCAGCTGTATCTGCACCGGTACCTGCTCGACCTGGAGCCGGTCGACCCGCCCGCCGGGGCGGACCCCGACGACGTCAAGCAACGGCTGAAGTCGTGGTGGACCTGGATGCGGAACTACCGGCTCTGGGAGGCCAACCGGAAGGTCTTCCTCTACCCGGAGAACTACCTGCGTCCCGAGCTGCGCCAGCACAAGACACCGGCGTTCACGGTGCTGGAGAACGACCTACTGCAGGGCGAGATCACCCCGGACACGGTGCAGAAGGCGTACAAGCGGTACCTCGACGAGTACACCGAGGTGTCCCGGCTCGCCATCGCCGGCGGATACGTCTACACCGAGGACGGAGCCAACAAGAGTACGCGCCGGCTCGTGCTGTTCGGCCGGACCCGGACCGAGCCGAGGCGCTACTACTACCGCAGCGCCGAGTTCCGGGACAGGGAGAGGCTGTCGGCCACCTGGGACCCGTGGCACCGCGTGGACGTGCAGATCGACGCGGAGCGGGTCGACCCGGTGCACGCCTTCGGCCGGGTGTTCGTGTTCTGGCCGGTGGTCGAGACGGTGGCGCCGGACAACCCGGCGAACACCACCATCGTGGCCCGCAAGGACGGCGACACGCAGAAGGTGTCGGCGCCGCAGCCGATGTCCCAGGTCAAGATCTACTACTCGTTCTGCAACCTGAACTCGGAGTGGGTGCCCGCGCAAGTGCTGGCGACCGACATCCTGCGGGCCGGCCCGATCACCGGCGTGAGCCTCTACGTGCAGGCGTCCCGAACCATGCCCGGCGGCCCGCCCGGCAACCACGACTCGATCGTCGTGCAGTGCGCCTACACGGTGACCCTGCCGGCCGGCGCCACGGCGGTCACCTCCGCGTTCTCGCTCACGCCCGAGCTGTACGGGCTGCCGGCGCAGGGCACGGTCGCGCCGCCCCGGGCCGCCGACCTGCCGCACATCTTGGACCCCGACGCCGGCCCGATCGACGCCGGTCAGGTCGTCCGGTTCAACGCCCCCGCCGACTCCCCGGACGGGCCGTTGCTCAGCATCGACCACAAGGGCGGCAGCTTCCTCTGCCGGCCGGTCACCGCGCCGCACGAGCCGCAGGCGCTGCAGTCCCTGAGAGGCAACGAGGACCGGCTGCCCACCACCTGGGACCGCATCGACGCCGCGGTCGAGCTACCCGACGGCACGCTGTACTTCTTCGACAACCGCGCCCAGCGGTTCATCGCGACGCCGCCGGGCAAGCCCAGCACCCGGCAGGCCCGGCAGGTCACCGCCGACCGGTGGGGGATCATCGGCAACGTCCTGAACCGCACCGGGGTGGTGGACGCCGCGCTCGTCCGCAACGGCACCGTCTTCCTGTTCTCCGGCCCGGAGTACTACCGCTACTCCCACACGTTCGGCACGCTCGACGCCGGTTACCCCCAGCAGATCGCGACCAACGAGGAGAACCTGCCGCGCTGGCCGTCGATCGACGGCGCGTTCACCGGCCCGGACGGCACGGAGTACTTCTACACCCGCGCGCGGGACGCGTTCGTGGTCTCCGGGTCGTACGGCACGCTGCGCCCGCTGGACGAGAAGACGCCGATCCCGGGCAAGGTCAAGCTCAGCGACCTGCTGAAGGCGTTCCGCCTGCCGGGCCGGAACATCAAGGACGGCAAGGAGGTCAAGGACGTCGATTCCGGACCGTCGTTCCCCTCCCGCGACGGTGTCATCGCCTTCGACAACGCCGCCGGAACCTACGAGTACCGGGCGGACCACGCGGGCGAGCAGGCGTTGCCGACCCGGGACCTGGGCCGGGTGCCCACCGAGATCACCCGGACCGGAGAGGTCCACGCCGCCTACGTCGCCGACGGCAAGCTGTACCTGGCGTCCGCCAGCGAATTCGTCCGGTACACCCTCGCCGCGGACGACTCCGTCCCCGACGTCATCGACCCGGGCTACCCCCGCAAGCTCGACCGGCCGGTCGACGCCGTCTTCCGCCGCGGGGACCAGCGATACGTCTTCAGCGGCGACCGCTACGCGACCCTGCCGGCCGGGCAGGAACTGGACACGCCGCTGGCGTACCTGCCGATCCAGGGCAACTGGCGGGCTCTGCCGGCCGGCTTCCCGTCCGGGTTCACCGGAACGCTGGACGGCCAGTCGACGCTGTTCTTCTTCCTGGGCACCAACTACGCCGCGTACCCGACGACGGAGGCGTACCCGGCGATCCCGCGACCGTACGAGATCGCCACGCTGCCCAACGAGATCATCCGGCTGACGTCCAGCACGGCGTACGAGCTGAACCGGCGGCTGCTGGTCGGCGGCGTGCAGGCGCTGCTCGCGCCCGAGACCCAGGAGATCGACGAACTGCCCGGGTTCAGCGCGGACGTCTCCGACGCGACCACCATCCGGGTACGCCCGCAGGTCGCGGTGGCCGGCGTGCCGACCAGCTCGCACCTGGACTTCAACAGCTCGAACGGACTCTACTACTGGGAGATCTTCTTCCACGCCCCGCTGCTGATCGCGCAGGCGCTCAACAACGCCCAGCGCTTCGCCGACGCGCGGCAGTGGTACGAGTACATCTTCGACCCCACCGAGCGCATGCGGTACTGGCGCTTCCTGCCGTTCCTCGCGCTCGACGTGCACGCGCTGGTCGTGAGCTGCCGCGCCGACCTGCTGAGGCTGAACGACCCGGCGGTGCAGGCCCGGCTGGACCCGATCCTGACGTCGCTGGACGCGCTGGCACCGGCGTTCCTCGGCGCCCGCGAGCTGACCGGCGCGGAGGGGACCTTCCTGACCGACCTCGCCGGCACCGGACTCGACCGGGTCGAGGCGGCCCTGCGCGCTCTGCCGCAGTCCGGCGTCGTCCGCAGCCTCCAGGAACGGGTCGCCATGATCGGGTTGCTGCACCGGCAGTACGACCTCCTGGGGGACCGGGAGAGCCTGCTCCGGACCTACCTCGACGACCCGTTCGATCCACACGCGATCGCCGAGTTGCGCCCGGTCGCCTACCGGCGGGCGGTCGTGATGGCCTACATCGACAACCTGCTCGACTGGGGCGACATGCTCTTCCGGCAGTACACGGGCGAGAGCATCGACGAGGCCCGGATGCTGTACATCCTCGCCTACGACCTGCTCGGCGAGCGGCCCTACGACGCCGGGCCGAGGGCGCTGCCGGCCGCGACCGACTCCGCCCACCTCGACGGGCAGCCCGACGGCGAGGGCCAGGTCGATCACCTGACCGCCGGCGGGGCGATGCTGCAGGGCACGGGCGCGGTCCACGCCAGCGTCGCCGACCCGTACTTCTACGTCCCCGACAACAGCACCTTCTTCGAGTACTGGGCCCGGGTGGAGGACCGGCTCCGGAAGATCAGGCAGTCGCTGGACATCATGGGCATCAGCCGGCCGGTGCCCCTGTTCGAGCCGCCGGCCGACGTCATGGCACTCGTCCGGGGAGCCGCCACGGGCGCCGAGCTCGACCAGATCGCCGCCGGCGCGGCGGCCCCGGTCCCGAACTACCGGTTCTCCTTCCTGTTCCGCAAGGCTTCCGACCTGGTCGACCGGCTGCGGCAGTTCGGCGGCGACCTGCTGAACACCCTGGAGCGCCGCGACGCCGAGGAGCTGTCCCTGCTGCAGAACCGGCAGGAGGCCGCCATCCTCGCCATCACCCGCAGCATCAAGGAGGCCCAGGTCACCATCGCGACCGAGAACCTCCGCGAGCTGCAGGCCGCCCGGGACGGGGCCCCCGCGCGGGTGCAGCACTACGAACAGCAGATCGCCGCCGGCCTGACACCCGTCCAGCAGGCGCAGATCGCGATGATGTCGATGGGAGCGGCGGCGCACTTCGTCGCCGGCGGACTCAAGATCGGTTCCGCGGTGGCCTTCGGCATGCCGGAGGTGCTGGCCGGCCCGTTCATCATGGGCGTCGAGTTCGGCGGCGAGGAGATGGGCAACGCCCTGGACAAGGTGGCGGACATCGCCTCGATGACCGGCGAGGGCCTCAGCCTCCTCGGCGAGCTGCTCGGCATCCGCGCCGAACAGG
>DASRRF010000459.1:0-6822 GCA_035695905.1 Micromonosporaceae bacterium
CCGATCGGGTTCACGTTGCCCCAGTACGACTCCGGCTGTGGGTGGACGGCGGGATCTCCGTACGCCTCGGAGGTGGACGCCATGATGAACCGGTCACCGTCGGCGACCGCGCGATCGAGCAGGTTGAGCGTGGCGACCGAGCCGACCCGGAGGATCTCGATCGGCATCGTCGCGAAGTCGGTCGGGCTGGCCGGCGACGCCAGGTGCATGATGGCGTCGAACCGGCTGGCCACCGCGGGATGATGCGCCGGCAGGCCATCGGAGATGTCCGCCTCGACAAGCGTGAACCTCGGCTCGTTGTCCAGGTGCGCGAGGTTCTCCTTGCTACCCGTACTGAAGTTGTCCAGCGCGACGATCGTGCACCCGCGGGCCAGCAGCATATCGACGACATGGGATCCGACGAGCCCCGCCGCCCCGGTCACCAGAATGCGGTGACCAGCACCGTACCGCTGTTGCACAACCGTCATGAGGCAACCCTAGCCGAGGCGTGCTGGCGCCGGCCGAGCCGGCGCCAGCCACCGCCGCCCCAGGTCAGTGTGCCCCCGCGCCGGTGAGCGCGCGCACCTCGAGTTCAGCGAACTTCGCCTCGTCGGCCGGCCGCCGGGACAGCAGCGTGCCGAGCCAGCCGCAGAGGAACCCGACCGGGATCGAGACGATGCCCGGGTTCGACAGCGGCCACCAGTGCCAGTCCTCCTTGGGGAACATCGACGTGGAGAAGCCGGAGACCACCGGCGAGAAGAACACCAGCAGTACGGCGGAGATCAGGCCGCCGTAGATCGCCGCCACCGCACCGGTGGTGGTGAACCGCCTCCAGAACAGGCTGTACAGGATCGCCGGGAGGTTGCCGGACGCGGCGACCGCGAACGCGAGCGCGACCAGGAACGCCACGTTCAGGTCCTTGGCGAGGATGCCCAGCACGATGGAAATCGCGCCGATGACGAGCGCGGAGAACCGGGCCACCACAACCTCCTGCCGCTCCGAGGTCTGCCCCTTCTTGACCACGTTGGCGTAGAAGTCGTGCGCCATGCTCGATGACGACGCGAGGGTCAGCCCGGCGACGACCGCCAGGATCGTGGCGAACGCGACCGCGGCGATCACCGCGAGGAAGGCCGCGCCGCCGATGTCGCCACCGAAGTACTTCTGCCCCAGCGCCTGGGCGAGCTGCGGCGCCGCGGTGTTCCCGCCGGGGTTCTGGGTACGGATCGCCGCGCCGCCGACCAGCGCCGCCGCGCCGAACCCGAGCGCGAGGGTCATCAGGTAGAACCCGCCGATGATCCCGATCGCCCAGAGCACGCTGCGCCGAGCCGCCTTCGCGGTGGGCACCGTGTAGAACCGGATCAGGATGTGCGGCAGGCCGGCCGTACCGAGTACCAACGCGATGCCGAGCGAGAACAGATCGATCTTGTTGTAGAACGTCTGCGTCGCGTTGCCGGCAACCTCCTTGCCGTAGACCAGCCCGGGATTGAGGAACGCGTCGCCCTTGCCGCTCTTCGCCGCGGCCGCGCCGAGCAGCGAGGAGAGGTTGAACTTGTAGGTGGACAGCACGAGCACGGTCATCAGGATCGCGCCGAGCATCAACATGAACGCCTTGACGATCTGGACGTACGTCGTACCCTTCATGCCGCCGACCGTGACATAGACGATCATGAGGGCGCCGATCATCATGATTGTGGCGATCTTCGCGGTGTTCGCACCCATGCCCAGGAACGTGGTACCCGGCTTGATCCCCAACAGCAGCGCGACGAGCGCACCTGCGCCGACCATCTGGGCCAGCAGGTAGAAGATCGAGACGGTAACCGTCGAGATCGCGGCCGCGGTCCGTACCGGCGCCTGCCGCATCCGGAACGCGAGTACGTCGGCCATCGTGTACTTGCCCGAGTTGCGCAGCAGCTCCGCGACCAGCAGCAGGGCGACCAGCCAGGCGACCAGGAACCCGATCGAGTAGAGGAACCCGTCGTACCCGTTCAGCGCGATGATCCCGGCGATACCCAGGAACGACGCGGCGGACATGTAGTCCCCGCCGATCGCCATCCCGTTCTGGAACCCGGAGAACGAGCGCCCGCCGGCGTAGAAGTCGGTGGCGTTGCGGGTCTGCCGGCTCGCCCACACGGTGATGCCGAGCGTGATGATCACGAAGATCACGAACAGGGTGATGGTGATGCTGCGCGTGGTGCTCGCGCTCGCGACCGCGAGGATCATCGGGTACCCCCGCTCTCCACCGTCGCGCGCAGCTGTTCGGCGACCGGGTCGAGCCGGCGGGAGGAGTACCGCTCGTACTGCCACGCGATCAGAAATGTGGTCAGGAACTGCAGCAGCCCGAACACGAGCGCCACGTTGACATGGCCGATCAGTTTGTGGCTCATGAACCCGCGGGTGTACGCGGACAGGATCACGTACAGCGCGTACCACGCGAAGAACACCACGGTCATCGGGAAAACGAACCCGCGCAACGCCTTGCGCAGCCCGGCGAACTCCGGGGACTCCTGCACGGCGACGTACGGGTTCGAGGTATCCGTACTCATCCAGGTCACCTACCTTCTCCGGCCTTCTCCGGGACAGTGCGCGCACCGTAGGTGGGTGTTTCCCGGGCGGGAAGGCGAGGTCACGGCGCCGGTCAACCGGTGCGCCGAACGGCGTACCCGATGCGCCCAGCGACCCGGCGGCCGCCGGTTACCGGTTGTCCAGCTCGCGGTACCGGCCGCGGTAGTACACCAGCGGATCGGTGTCGTCCGGCCCGATGGTGACCTCCGCGACGGTCGCCTCGACGAGCAGCCCCCAGCCGACCTGCCGCGCGGAGACCAGCTCGCAGCCGGTCCACGTGGTCAGCTCGGCGAGCACCGGGCCAAAGGCGGTCGGCTGCCACTCGTACCCCCGGAATGCCCCACCGGGAGCCGGCAGCAGGCCGGCGAACTGGTCCGCAAGCTGGCGGTGGGCGGCCCGCAGCGGCGCGACGGCGAACCGGCCCGCGGCGCGGGCCGCCGCCCACCATTGCGACTCCTCGTCAACGAACCCGAGCACCAGGCCCGGTTCGCCGTCCACGATCACCGTGGACGAGACGGTCAACCCGGCCGCGGCGCCGTCGGGGGCGGCCGCCGTCCACAACGTCACGGCCGCGGGCAGCCGGCCCCTCAGCCGGCGTACCGGGGAGCGCGCGTTCTCCGGCGTGGCGAACGGGTCCGTACCGTGGATGGTCACTCACCCAGTCTCACTGCCGCGGGGTGATCGCGACGAGCACCTCCGGGGCGCGGCGGTCCAGGACGTCCCCGGCAAGGTGTACCCCCAGCGCGGCCGCGGCCAGACCGTACCCGATACCGACCGGCAACGCGATCCAGGTCCACGCGCCGCCGAGCAGCAATGCGGCCGCGGCGACCGGTGCCGCGCCGAGCACCGCGCCGATCATCCCGGCGAACGCGAGCAGGCTCTTCGCCAGCCCACCGCCGGTCTTGATGACGAACGGGTTCGAGTTCTCCGGCAGCGAGTACGCCCCGAAGATCGATACCAGCAGGTTCACCGCCAGCCCGGTGCCGTAGACCGCGAGCAGGCCGCCGAGCATCGCCGGCAGGTTCCCGGGCCGGCGCAGCACGAGCGCGACCACCGCCGCCGTACCGACCAGCAGCGGCAGGATGAGGACGGAGAACGCGACCACCCGGGCGCGCAGCTCGACCCGGCCCGGCACGCCGACCACGAGGTGTGTCGCGTACGCGGTGCCGTCCATGCCGAACTGGTTGGCCAAGGTGACCGCGGCGAGCGAGCCCACCATGAGCATCGTGGCGGTGATCAGGCCGGGCGACGTGGGGCCGGTGCGCTGGCCGCCGAGCACTCCGGTGCTGCCGATGTTCACCATGATCGGGACGAACACGCCGACCGCGGCCAGCGTGATCAGATTCGCCCGGCGCCGCGCATCCCGCCACCAGTACCGCACCTCGCGCGCGACCAGTGCACCGTACGGGTTTCGCGGCAGCCCGGCCAGCAACCGCGGGTACAGCTGGGCGACCGCGCCACCGGACAGCCCCCGGTTCGTCCGCGGGCCGCTGCTCGCGGTCGCGCCGAGCATCGCCGACTCCAGCGACTTCGACCACCACCGCACGAGCAGGCCGGTGGCCGCGATGGTGATGACCACCCGGCCCGCCGCGGCGCCGTACCGGCCGTTCGCCACGTCGTTGCCGAGCAGGTACGGCGCAGCCAGCGGCGTCCAGCCGAGTACCCGGGCCAGCCGGACCAACTCGTCCACCCGGGCATGCTGGGCCGCCGCGATGATGCCAATCTGCAGCGGCCCGAGCAGTGCGGCCAGCAAGGCGAGCACCACCGCGGCCAGATCGCGGGTCCGCCGGGCCCGCAGCATCGAGCCGAACGCGCTGGTCACCGCGCGACTCGCGACAACGCAGAGCAGCAGCGCGAGCACGATGCCGGCGAGCTGGGCCATGGCGGCCGGCACACCGCCGTGCAGGGCCGCGCCGAGCACCAACCCGGTCGTCGCGAGGAACGTGGCCACCGCGGGTACCCCGAGCAGGGCCGCGATCAGCAAACCGGCGACCAGCCGGGCGCGCGGCAGCGGCAGCAGGGCGAACTGCGCGGGGTCGAGCGTCTCGTCCACCCCGGACCAGATCAGCGGTAGGAACAGCCAGCCGAGGACGAGCGTCGTACCGCCGAAGGCCGGGATCAGCAGCGCCAGCGCCGGCGGGTCGTCGGCGCCGGACAGGGCCAGGGCGATGAACCCGATGCCGGCGAACCACAGCCCGGCCACGCAACCCAGCACGAACAGCGTGATCCGCCAGCCCCTGCCGCGGAACCCGTTGGCGAGTACCCGCAGCTTCAACCGGGCGAACACCCGCAGCCTCACAGCCACGACAGCTCCTGGCCGGTGGCCGTACGCCCGCCGACGACCTGGACGAACACGTCTTCGAGATCCCGCTCCCCGCGTACCTCGTCGAGCGTGCCGATCACCCGGATCGCGCCGTCGGCCATGATCGCCACATGGCTGCAGAGCCGCTCGACCACCTCCATCACGTGGCTGGAGAAGATCACCGTGCCGCCGCCCTCGACGTACCGCGAAAGGATGTCCCGGATCAGCGCGCCGGACACCGGGTCGACCGCCTCGAACGGCTCGTCGAGCACCAGCAGCCGCGGTGCGTGCAGCAGCGCGCAGGCCAGGCCGATCTTCTTCTTCATCCCGGCCGAGTAGTCGATCACGAGGGTACGGCCGGCGTCGGCGAGCGCGAGCACGTCGAGCAGCTCCGCGGCCCGCTGGTCCACCACGGCCGGATCCATCCCGCGCAGCAGCCCGGTGTACGCCAGCAGCTCCGACCCGTTCAGCCGGTCGAAGAGGCGTACCCCATCGGGCAGTACGCCCAGCCGCCGCTTGGCCTCGACCGGATCCGCCCACACGTCGTGGCCGAGTACGAACGCCCGACCCGCGTCCGGCCGCAGTAGCCCGACCGACATCGACAGCGTGGTGGTCTTGCCGGCGCCGTTCGGGCCGAGCAACCCGAAGAACGAGCCCACCGGGACGTCGAGGTCCACCCCCGCGACCGCCACCTTGCCGTCGAACGCCTTTACCAGCCCGCGCAGCGCGAGTGCCGTGTCTGCCACGGGTACGACGGTATCCGGCGACCGCCTCCGCGATCGCCTTAGAGGCGCAGCGCGTCCGGGGCGTGCAGGCGCAGCATCGTGGCGCCGACCGCGGCCGGTACCCGGGTCCGGGTCAGCGAGGACACCGTCACCATGACCGCGAACGCGAGCGGTACCGTCCACGCGGCGGGTTGAGCCACCAGGGCCGCGGTCCAGCCGTGCAGCGGCGGCCCGAGTACGGTCACCAGCACCGCGCACACCGCGGCGCCGCCGCCGACCAGGATCCCGGCCGCCGCCCCGACATCGGTCAACCCGCGCCACCAGATCCCGAGTACCAGCAGCGGACAGAAGCTGGAAGCGGCCACCGCGAACGCGAGCCCGACCACCTGCGACACGTCCAACCCGGAGACGTTCAGCGCGAGCACGATCGGCACCATCCCGCCGAGCGTCGCGGAGACCCGGAAGTCGCGTACCGACCCGCGGCCGAGCACGTCCGTGGACAGCACCCCGGCCACGCTCGTCAACAGCCCGGACGAGCTGGACAGGAACGCGGCGAACGCGCCGGCCGCAACGAGCGCACCGAGCAGCTCGCCGAGCGTGCCGTTGCCGAGCGCCGCGGACGGGAGCAAAAGCACCACCGCGTCGGTCCGCCCGGTCATCAACAGCTGTGGGGTATACACCCGGCCGAGTACGCCGTACAGCGTCGGGAACAGATAGAACATCCCGACCAGCCCGAGCACGACCAGGGTGGTCCGGCGGGCCGCGCCGCCATCCGAGTTCGTATAGAACCGGACGAGCACGTGCGGCAGCCCCATCGTGCCGAGGACCGTGGCGAGGATAAGCGAGTACGTGCCGAACAACCCGCGATCGCCACCGGAGTCGCCGGGCAGCAGCCAGTCCAACCCGTCCTGCACATTGTCCACTGTGGGCACCGGTGCGCCGGCGGGAAACTCCAACCTCTCTCCCCGCCGTACCTCCACTGTGGACCCGTCAGAAAGCCGCAGTGTTGCCGCATGCTCGACCACGACGGTGGTGGGTTGGCTGAAAGCAACTCCGGCGGGTGCGGCCAGCTCCGGCCGGCTGTCCCCCTGCCACTGCAAGAGCAGAAATATCACGGGTACGGCCAGAGCCGTCAGCTTCAGCCAGTACTGGAACGCCTGCACGAAGGTGATTGAGCGCATCCCGCCGAGCGCCACGTTCGCGGTGACCACAACGCCGACGAGCAGCGCGCCGAGATAGTACGGCGCACCGGTG
>DASRRF010000460.1:0-1991 GCA_035695905.1 Micromonosporaceae bacterium
TCGCCGCGCAGCACGTTCCAGAACTGGGGCAGCTCGTCGATCTTGAACCTGCGGAGCACCCCACCGACGGCCGTCACCCGTTCGTCGCGCGCTGCCGTCACCCTCCGGTCAGGGGCGTCGGTCCCCACGCGCATCGTGCGGAGCTTGTACATGGCGAACGGTTCTCCACCCAGACCGGCGCGCTTGGCCCGGTAGAAGGCCGGCCCCGGCGAAGTCGCCTTGGTGGCGAGCGCCCCGACCAGGATCAGCGGACTGACCAGCCCGAGCGCCGCCGCCGAAACGGCCACGTCCATCAGCCGCTTGGCCTTCGGGTACAGCCTGCGCACGCGACCTCCTACCGATTCCGCGCACCAGGTCGATCGAGGGCGGCGTCCTATGAGCCGGTGTCGCACCGAATCGGACGCCGACCAGGGTCGGGTTCGGGGGACAGACCGGCGGCGTTGCCGCGGGCCCGGTCATGATCCACCCGGAGCAGCCGACCAACCCCTGGCTGTACAGGCCTCAGTCGCGGGGTGGCCGCGAAGGACAGGCTACCGCCATCGCAGCGCTCCCCATGGGGTTAGGAGCCCCGCACAACCGCCTATGTTCGCGAGAGCCTGGCCCGGTTCGGTACCCTGTACCGCGGCCCGCCCCCGCTGCCTAACTGATTCGCCGTAGCTGACTTGCCTGGAGTTCCGCTCGACACAAACGCTCGAGGAGCCGGACCAGCACCTGCACGCGTCCCGCCGCCGAGAGCTTGCGGTCGAAGATCGCCTCGATGCCGGCGAACGGTCCCTCCACGATGCGGACACGATCTCCCGGCTGAAAGTCTGCGGGCGCGGGAGACGACTGTTGACGTGCCAGGCCCTCGCGAATCGTGATCACGACCTGCTCGGGCACGGGATGCGGCTCACCACCGAAGCTGACCACGCAGCGGATGCCGGGCGTGTAGCTTGCCAGGCGTATCTCGCCGCAATGTGGGTCGAGCCGGCCGAACAGGTAGCCGGGAAAGTAGGGCTCGGCGATCGGGGCTTCGCCGCGCTGAGCGCGCCTCTGCATCTGGGGAAGGTAGATCTCCAACCCGGCGCGCGTGAGCAGCGCCGAGGCAAGCATCTCCTTCCTCGGCTTCGACCGCAGGGCGTACCACTCCTTCATCTGATCGCCCGCATCCGGCCGGCAAGCCGGTCGGGATCGGCGTCCGCGGCCGACCAGGCCTGCGCACAGGCGGTATTGCGACCCGGCCGAACCCGCCACTTGGCGACGTGCCGGTGCTCGCGGTCCGGGCGGAGCACCTTCGTGCCAGGCTTGGGGGCGCGGCTCTGACGCGTGGGGCAGCAACGCTCCCAGCAGGACTTAGCCACCTCGTTCTCTCCCCCGAGCGATGGGGCCCTTGGGCTGTCGTCACTCCCTGCGGATGGCGCGTAGCCTATCAGGTTGACCTCTACGTAAGCGGTTGAGTTTTGGTTGAGGTGTTGAGCCCCGGCGGTTGAGTTCGTTGAATGGAAGGGTCCGATGCCGGTGGCGGACCGCATCTTGCGCTGGCCTCGAGACTATCGGGACGACCCTTGGTACGTATGTCGTATTGCCCGCAGCCCCGGCGTCTTCCTACCTTTGGTGCATCCGATCTACCAACTCAGGGCAAGCTCGCCGAAAGACCGGGACGCTAGGCCGGGGGTCCAGGCCCCGCGGGAGCGTCGCAAGTCCCAGCCAGGTGCGATGGCCCGGCTGCGGACGCGCGCCTGTCGGGGCATTCGCGTTCGCGGTTGGTGCACATCCTCTCGGTGCCTTGCTGCCCGGGAGGAGTCCGTCAGTTGTGGTTTCCGTTTCACCGGCGCGCGCGTTCGTCCGCCGACCGGTCACGCTGCCGGGCCATCGCCAGGCGTCTGATCGTCACCGCGGTGGTCGCCGCGCTGTGCTCGCCCGGCGGAGGACTGAGCTCGGATGTCCTGGTCGGCGCGGCCGGGCGCGCCGCCGGCGTGCGGGTCGCGGAGGCGTCGAGCTCCAGAGTCGTG
>DASRRF010000461.1:0-3056 GCA_035695905.1 Micromonosporaceae bacterium
GCCACGGCGTCAAGATCCGTGCCGAGCTGTCGGCGCTCGCCACCGCCCACCCCGACCACGGCTGGGACACCACCGAGAAGCGGCTGGTCGAAGCGGGCGTGTTCGAGACCGCCTGACCCGTCTTCGACCGCGCCCCCGGCCAAGACCCGGGGGCGCGGTCATGCCCGCAACACCTGGCCGGCCCGCTCCCCGGTGAACTCGCCCGCGTCGATCACCACCTGCCCGGCCAGCAGCACGTACGGGATGCCGGTCGGGTCGACGCTCGGGTTGAGGTAGCTGCCGTCGTGGCCGACCCGCTCCGGGTCGAAGACCGTGATGTCGGCCACCGCACCGCTGCCCAGATAGCCCCGCCCGGCCAGGCCGAACTGATCCGCGACCGCCGAGGTCATCTTGCGGATGGCGGCCGGCAGCGACAGCACGCCGAGCTCGCGGACGTACTCACCGAGTACCCGCGGGAAGCAGCCCCAGGTACGCGGATGGGCCAACCCGACCGGTACCCCGTTGTCCGAGCCGATGCCGATCAGCGGGTCGGCCATGATGGCCCGGACATCCTCCTCGGCCATCATCGTGACCACCATCCCGGCGCCCGGATCCGCCACGAGCAGGTCACACAGCGCCTGCCACGGGTCGTCGGGACCGGCGACCGCCGCGAGGGTGCGGCCCACCGCGTCCGCCCGGGTGGCGTGGCCGGTCACCAGCACGTCTTCCGGGCTCACCTGCCGCCACAGGCCACCGTTGACCGTCACCGCCGGATCCTCCGCGACCGCGCGCAGCCCGGCGCGCTGCACCGGGTCACCCAGCCGTACCTGCATCGCCGAAGGCCCGCCCAGGTGTGCCGCGCCCGGCAGCAGCGCGCCGAGGAACGTGGAGCCGGCCCGGTACGGGTACTGGTCTCCGCGTACGTCCACGCCGGCCAGCCGCGCCGCGTGCAGCTTGCCGAGCAGCATCGCGGCGCCGCCGTGCTGCGCCCGGCCGGCCACCTTGCAGTGCGAGACCTGCAGCCGTACCCGGGCCGCCTGGGCGATCGTGATCGCCTCGTCCAGCGCCTCCCCCAGCGCCGCGTCCTCGTTGCGCATGTGTGTCGTGTACGGCCGGTTCCACCGGTGCGCGACCCTGGCGAGCGCGACCAGCTCGGCGGTGTCGCCGAAGCAGCCCGGCGGGTAGATCAGGCCGCTGGACAGCCCGACCGCACCGGCCGCGAACGCCTCGTCGGCGAGCCGGCACATCTCGTCCAGCCCACCCGGGAGCAGCATCTCGGCCATCCCGTTGGCGGTGATCCGCAACGTGTTGTGGCCGACCAGGGCGGCCAGGTGGTTGGTCGGTCCGGCGGCCTGCGCGTCGGCCAGGTAGCCGGCGAAGTCCCTCGCCTGCAGTCCGGCGTCGCCGGTCAGCTCGCGGAACAGCAGGCCGGCGACGTCCAGCGCGGCCGGGGACAGCGGGGCGAACGAGAAGCCGCAGTTGCCGACGATCTCGGTGGTTACGCCCTGGCGCAGCTTGAACGGCTGCGGCTCGGTCATGAACGGCACGAGATCGGAGTGGCTGTGTGCGTCCAGGAACCCTGGTGCCACGACCAGCCCGTCCACGTCGACCACCCGGCGGGCGGCGCCGAGGTCGATGCCGACCGCGGCCACCCGATCCGCACGGATCGCCACATCGGCCCGGATCCCGGGCGACCCGAGTCCATCGTGGACGGTGCCGCCGCGCAACACGACGTCGTACCTCACAGCGGGATCCACTCGGTCGACGTGGTGACCTCGGCCAGCGCACCGGCGTCCGGGGTGACACCCAGCCCCGGGCCGGTCGGCACCCGTACGTGCCCGCCTTCGAGGACGAACGGTGCGGTGATGTCGCGGGCGTAGTACCGGTCGGACGCGGACGTGTCGCCCGGCAACGTGAAGCCGGGCAGCCCGGCCAGTGCCACGTTTGCCGCCCGGCCCAGTCCGGTCTCCAGCATGCCGCCGGCCCACACCGGCACCCCGTGCGCGACGCAGACGTCGTGCACCCGCCGGGCCTCCAGGTAGCCGCCGACCCGCCCGGGCTTGATGTTCACGATCGCGCAGGCTCGCAGGGCAATGGCGTCGGCGGCCGCCCTTGCGCTGGTAATCGACTCATCCAGGCATACCGGTGTACGGATCAGCCGGGCCAATCGCGCGTGCCCGCGTACGTCGTCCTCGGGCAGCGGCTGCTCGATGAGCAACAGGTCGAACGGGTCCAGCCGGGCGAGCTGCCGCGCATCGGCCAACGTATATGCGGTGTTCGCGTCGACCTGGAGCAGCAGTTCCGCGCCGAACCGCTCGCGGACCGCGCGTACCGGTTGGACGTCCCAGCCCGGCTCGATCTTCAGCTTGATCCGCAGGTACCCGGCGTCCAGATAGGACTCGACGGCGTCCAGCAGCTCGGGGATCGAGTCCATGATGCCGACCGAGACGCCGGCCGGCACCGTACTATTCACCGCGCCGAGGAAGCTCGCGAACGACATCCCGGCCAGCCGCAGCTGCGCGTCGAGCAGCGCGGTGTGCACCGCCGCCTTCGCCATCGGATGCCCCTTGTACGCGGCGAACAACGGCTCGACCCGGTGTACGTCCACTGTGGACATCGATGCGACGGCGGGGACCAGGAACCGGCGGATCACCTCGGCGGCGCCATCGGCGTACTCGGCGGAGTAGAGCGGCGCGGACATCGCCACGCACTCACCCCAGCCCTCGGCGTCGGTGGCCACCGCGCGGACCAGCAACACGTCGCGATCGGTCTCCACCCCGAAGGAGGTACGGAACGGCGCGACCAACGGCATCGCGATCCGGCGTAGCTCGAACCCGGTCAGCTTCATGGTTTGGCCTCCAGCACGTAGAACCCGTCGCGGGACATACCGGTAATCCGGTAGCCGGCGCCCAGCGCACCGGTCAGCGCCTCCCGCACCGCGTACCGCCAAATCTTGGCCGTGGTGGGATCTGCGCGCCGCCGCGCCTCGATGTCGCCCGGTACCGCTACCAGCAGCGCCCGGCCGTCGGCGGGCAGCTCCCGGTCCGCCGGCCGGGGCAGCTCACCGACCCGATCGA
>DASRRF010000462.1:0-3998 GCA_035695905.1 Micromonosporaceae bacterium
CCCCGATCAGCACCGGCGGGCGGAGCCGCAGGGCCCGGCCGAGAGCCGTGCGCTGCTGCTCCCCGCCCGAGGTGAGCGACGGGTACCGGTCACCGAGGTGCTCGATTTCCAGCAGCGCCAGCAGTTTCTCCAGCTCGTCCCGCCCGGCGTCGTTGGGCGGGGCGAGGATCGCCGGCAGGTCCACGTTCTCCCGTACCGTCAGCTCGTCCAAAAGGGACGGTGCCTGCGGTACGAAGGCGAGATGCCGCCAGCCCAACGAGCCGGGCGGTACGCCGGACGGCAACGGCGCATTCGTGGAAACGGTACCCGCGTCCGGCGCATCCAGACCGGCCATGATGGACAGTAGCGTGGTCTTCCCGGAGCCGGACGGTCCGGCCGCGACGGTCACCTCACCGGCGAAGAGTTCCAGGTGTACGCCGTCCAGCGCGATTACCGTCTCGGAGCCGCGGCGGAACCGCCGGCTCACCCCGGTCAGCGTCATCACCGGCTTCATCCGTCCACCACTGTGCCATCCCTCGACCCCGCCACCCCGCCCACCCGGCCATCCCGCATCGTGACGATCCGATCGGCCCGGCGGGCCACGGCCGGGTCGTGGGTGGCCGCGACGACGGCTACCCCGGACTCGGCGAGCACTGCGAACGCGTCCAGCACGGAGTCCACTGTGGTGTGGTCGAGCTGGCCGGTCGGCTCGTCGGCGGCGAGCAGGGCGGGCGGGCCGAGCGCGGCGAACGCGATGGCCACCCGCTGCTGTTCGCCGCCGGACAGCTGGCCCGGCTTGTGGTTGGCTCGGCCGGCCAGACCGAGCCGATCCAGCAGGACGTCCACCTGAGTGTCCCGGGTGGACAGTCCACGCAGCCGGGCGCCGAGCTCCAGGTGCTCCCGTACGGTGAGGTAGCCGAGCAGGTTGTCCGCCGGGCTCTGGAACATGAAGCCCAACCTGGCCCGGCGCAGCCGTACCCGGCCGGCCCGGGACAGCCCGGAGACATCCGATCCGGCGATCCGGATCCGGCCCGAGTCCGGCCGGTCTACGCAGGCGAGCAGCCTCAGCAGCGTGGACTTGCCCGATCCGGACGGCCCGATCAGCGCGGTCACCGTGCCCGGCAGCAGATCCAGGGTCACCCCACGCAGAGCCTGGACAACACTGCCGTCCACGCGGTACGTCCGTACCACCTCAGCACAGGAAACGGCCGGTTCAGGGCGTGTCACGCAGCACCTCCGCGGGGTTTGCCCGGCGGATCCGGCGATGCGCGAGGGACGCGGCGCCGACCGCAACCACCACGGCGGTGGCGCAGACCACGCCGACCATCGCCATCGGCAGCACGAGGATCGCGCCCGGCGGCTCGGTTTCGTCGATTTCGAACGCGTTGCCGAGGCCGTACGCCAGCCCGGCGGCGAACACCAGGCCGGCGCCGAGCCCGACGAGCACCGGCAACCCGAGCTCACCGAGCAGCGCGATCCGGTGTGCCCCCGGCCGCAGCCCGAACCGGCGCAGCAACACGTACCCGCGGCGGTGCACGGCTGTGCGGGACTCCAGGTAGAGCAATAGTCCCACCACGGCGATCAGGCCGGTGAAGACGGACAGCGCGATGAGGTACTGGAAGGTGAACGTCACCGGCTCGTGGATCGACCCGACCCGCAGGTCGTCCACTGTGGAGACTCGGGCCAGCGGCAGTCGCATCCGGGACAGCTGGGCCAACGACGTACCGGGGTCGCCCCGGATCCACAGCTGGTGCGAGGCAAGTACCGAATCGGCCTTCACCACGTCGCGATGCACCAGCAGCATCGGGTATCCGGCGTGCTCGCCAGGCAGCGGCCGGGTATCCACAATGTTCACCGGCACGTCCTCGCCGAGCACGTTGAGGGTTGCGTTACCGGGCAAGATCCGGCTGGAGGCTACAACGGTGGCGACCGGCCCTGCGGACAGGCTGCGTACCGCGTCGGTGAGCGTCGCCCCGTCGATCCGGTCGTCCCAGAAGGCACCGCGCCGGAACGTCTCCGGGTCGACCAGCAGGACGTCCACGGTCAGCCCGTCCAGTGACTGGCCGTTGATGCGTACCACCTCGGTGCTGTGCTGGGAGAGTGGAGCCGGCAGCGCACCCGGGCGCTCGCCCGGGTCGAGCGTCGCGACCACGTCGCTGCCGAGCAGTGTGCGCGCCTCAGCGTCCGCGGTGGTCCGGATCGAGTCGGTCACCGCCGCGCCATAGGTCGCCATGCAATGGGTACGGCAGTAGCCCCGGCGAGCAGCGCGGTGGCGGTCGCGTCGCGGACCATCCGCCGCCAGGCGAGCAGAGCCGCCGCGCGGCGCGGGCGGCCCTGCAACCCGCGGGCCCGCAGCCAGGTCGCCGCGGCTCGGCCGGCGAGCAATGCGCCGCCGCCGATCGCCAGGATCGGCACGACCAGCAGCCGCGCGGGTACGTGTGCCACGTCGCCGACGCCGCCGTCGGAGCCTTCGACGGTACGGGCGCTGGCCATGGTGGCCCAGGCGACCGGAGCCAGCCCGAGCGGGACCAGCTCCCACGGGATCCGCCGCCACCAGTGCCGTACGTGCGTGACCGGAGCCTGGTCGGCCAGCGTGCGGCTACGGGCCGCGGCGACGAACCCGACCAGCGCCAGCGCGATGAGAGCGGTGCCGCCGCCGGTGGCCAGGGCGAGCGGCACGGTCCCGCGGGAGAGCACCGGGCTCGGGCCGGTCCAGCGCACCAGCGCCCACGCGCCCGCCCAGCCGGACGCGGCGCCCAGCAGTACCGCCGGCAGCGCTTCGCCGACCGCCTTCGTACCCAGGGCGCGGGCCGGCACCCCGTGCACGGCCAGGATGGTCAGCTCCTGCCGGCGGCGCTGTACCCAGAACACCGCGGCCGCGGCCACGACGGCGAGCCCGACGAGTACGCCGGCCGCGGTGATCGGTACCACCGGCGGCAGCAGACCGGTCCGGACCAGCCGCGCCCGGCGGACCTGCCGATCCAGCAGGGACGTGAAGGACGTGCGGCTGTCGAAGGCCGCGGCTGGCGCGTCCCGGTCGGCCGCGAAGACGCGTACCCGCATCCGGCCGATGCCGGCGGCGAGCGCGCTGCCCTCGGTCGCATCCAGCTCCGGGTGGGCCACCGCGTACTCGATGGTATGCACCGCTGGTGCCCGCAGCGCCGAGGCGGCGGCCAGGAACGCGCCGGTGTCCACCAGGGCCAGCGGCATGATCGGCGTGTTGGTGAACTCCTGGCCGGGCGCGCCGCGGTAGACGTCGTGCAGGGTGCACCAGTACGGCTGGTCCGCAAGCGAGCGGAGATCCCGGAACACGGCCGCGATCGGCAGGTCGTACGGCACGTAGTCGCCATTGTTCGCGATGACCGACTGCCGCCGGGAGAGCCGGACCCGATCCCCGACCCGCAGACTCTGCGCGGCCGCGAACGTGTCCGGGATCCACAGGCCGGTGCCGACCGGCCCGTCCACGATCTGCACGTGCGGGGCGAACTGGTCCTGCCCGATCAGGTTCAGGCCGTGCGTGTCCGGGTCGCCGGGATAGCCGATCGGGTCCGCGTTCACCTGGGTCTGCAGCGTGGCCACCGGCGGGGTGAGCCCGGCCGGCTCGGCGGCGCTCACGATCGCGGCCCGGCGGGTGAAGAGCTCGACGCCGGTGGGCCTCGGGTCCTCCGGCAGCGACGTCGTGGCTATGAACAGCGAGCTGGTCACCCGTACCCCCACCGACCAGGGGCAGGCCTGGCTGACCTGGCGGTGCAGGGTGGCGTTCTGCGCCGAGGACAGGAACATCGGCGCGGCGGCGGCCGGCAGCACCGCGACGAAGGCGGCCGCCGCGAGCGCCAGGGCAACCCCCGGCCGGCGCAACAGCAGGGCCGGGCCGCGTCGCCAGGGAGTCAGTGCGAGCAGCACGGCCTGGAAACCCGCCGAGGGGGCCGAAAGGTTGTCGCCGTGCGCGAACTGATATGGCGGCGCGCCGCTCGGGTACCCCCGCCACACGTACGGGGCTGGGGGGACTATCCTGCCTC
>DASRRF010000463.1:0-4302 GCA_035695905.1 Micromonosporaceae bacterium
GGCTGCCTTCCGAAGTAGAGCAGACACGCGAGTTCGCCGAGCAGAGCGGCGTATCGCTCGACATGGTCGCCCTGCCGCTGCTGGGATCCACGCACATCGACCGTGAGTCGCGGCCGGCCATCATGCTGGCAAGCGCCGACCGCGACAAGGACATCGACGACATCCACAAGATGATCGAAGCGTGCGCGATCGCTGGCATACCGGCATTCAAGTACAACATGAGCTTGCTCGGAGTCATCCGCACCGGCGAGGTCCCCGGCCGCGGCAACACGACCTACGAGCAGTTCCGCGCCGCCGACCTGGACCCAAACGCGCCGTTGACCCGCGCCGGGGTCGTCGACGCCGACAGCTTCTGGGAGCGCATCGACTACTTCATCCAGCACGTCATCCCGGTCGCCCACCAGTTCAAAGTGCGCGCGGCATGCCACCCGCAGGACCCCGGCACCCCGCCCGGCGGCTACCAGGGCATCACCAATGTCCTGAGCGTCCCCGGCGGCAAGGGCCTGTTCAAGTTCCTATCCCTGCACAAGAGCCCGTACCACGGCCTCAACCTCTGCGTCGGAACCCTCGCTGAGATGCTGTACGACCCCCAGCGCGAGATCTACGACATCGTGCGGCGGCTGGCGAGGACAAACCGCCTGTTCAACATCCACCTTCGCAATATCAAGGGCAACCGCAACGAGTTCCTCGAAGTCTTCCCGGACGAAGGCGACATCGACCACGCGCGGGTCATCCGCATCCTGGCCGAAGAGGGCTACCAGTTCGGCGTCGACCCCGACCACGTGCCCGACAGCCCCGACGACCCGGGCGGCCGCCAGGCGTACGCCCACGGCTTCGGATACCTCAAGGCCCTCATGCAGGCCACCGAACTGAGCCTCAACAACCACTAGATGGCTGGTGTAGATGGTTGGTTTGGCAGGGGTAGGCGGTCTGCCCTCGTCGTCGTGGCCGGATGGGCGGGTCGCGTGGGCTGTTTTCGGGCTCCCCTGACGCTTCCGTGGGTGGGTATCGGGGGTGGTGACTGGTGCGCCGCGTCCTGGCCAGGGTTCCGGGTTGCTAAGGCTCGGAATTGATGAGGCTCTAGGAAGTTCCCTCTAGGGAGTTCCTCAGAGTTGCTCGGCGAAATTCCCCACCTGAGCGACTTGTATCGGTTGATCGGCCTCGGAGATCCTTCGCGCTGCCAGTCGGGTACCGACCGGAGGTTACGTGCGAACCAAAGGATCTTCCAGAACGAGTGCAGTATTGCCTGCTCAGGGCGTGGAAAGAATCGACATATCCAGATGCTACAAGGTTAACAGCGGGGCGTAAGGTTCTTTATGTCCGATTGTGGGCCGGGCGGGACTCGAACCCGCGACCGAGGGATTATGAGTCCCCTGCTCTAACCCGCTGAGCTACCGGCCCGCGACGGCCAGCCTACCTAGCCACTCCGCCGGCCGGCGCCACCCCGGTCGCCTGCCGCCGTACGGCCCACAGCGCCGCCTCGGTTCGCGACGCGGAACCCGTCTTGCGCAACAGGTTCGACACGTGCACGGTGACCGTACGCACGGAGATGCCCAGCGAACGGGCCACCTGCTTGTTGGACATCCCGGCGGCGAGGCAGTTGAGTACATCGATCTCTCGGGCGGTCAGCCCCTGCGCCCCGGCCAGGAGCAGGTGCCCCGGCAGCGGTTCGCGGGCCAGCGCCTCGGGACCCTGCCGGCCGGCGGCCGCCAGCAACTCGGTCAGCCAGTACGGGTTTCCGCCGGTGCGCGCCCACACCGCCTCGGCGAGCGCCGGCGGCACCGAGGATCCGCCGTACACCTCGGCGAGCACATCCGCCACATCGGCCGTACCCAGAGTGTTCAGGTGTTGGCGCACCGCACCCGGCGTCCCGGACAGCCGCGCCAGCGTCCTGGCGACGAGCTGCGGCGAAACCGCGACATCGGGTGGTCGGCTGGTCACCAGCAGCAGCGCCGGCAACTCGGGCGCCGCGGCCAGCTCGGCGATCAGGTTCAGGCTGGCCGGATCGAGCGCATGCAGATCCTCCGCGACGAGCACTGCCGGCCCCGCCCCGACCAGCGCACGCACCGTCCGTACCGCCAGACGCAACAACGCCCCCGGTGCGTAACGCTCCGACGGAGCGTCCGGGTCCTGGGCCAACCAGGCCAGAGCATCCGGGGGTACGGGCAACCGCCGCGTGTTCCGGCCGTCGAGTGCGGCGGCCAGCCAGTCATACGGCGCCGGGGTGTGCACCCGGGCGGTGCCGGACAGTACGGTGCTCGGCCGCGGGGTGAACGCGCCCAGCGCGGCGGAGACCAGCAGGCTCTTGCCCAGCCCGGCCGCCCCGGTCAGTACCACCGTCTGCGGGCTGGTCAGGTGCCGTTCGGTGGCGTACGACCACACCCGGACGAGCTCCTCCAGCTCGCCGACCCGCCCGACCATGGACACCGGCACCACCGGTTCACCATACGTAGTAGTTCGTAGTGACGGTGCCTCGGAATTCTTGGCAGGCTGGCACCATGAGCCTGACCCTGCGCGCGGTCGCCGTCACCGACGTCGGGTTGCGCCGGGAGAACAACGAGGACTCGGTGTACGCCGGGCGCCGGCTGATCGCGGTCGCGGACGGGGTGGGCGGAATGCCCGCCGGCGATGTAGCCAGCGCCATCATGATCCGCGAGCTGGCGGAGCTGGAGCACACCGTGGACGGGAGCAAGGCCCCGAAGCTGCTCCGGCGGGCCGCGGACGCGGCGAACCGGGCGATCCACGAGGCCGCCGCGGCGGACCCGGCCCGGCAAGGTATGGGTACCACGGTGACCGCGGTCCTGCTCTTTGGCGCCGATCGGCTGGCCCTCCTGCACGTCGGTGACTCGCGCGGGTACCTGCTCCGCGGCGACGACCTGATCAGGCTGACCAAGGACGACACGTACGTGCAGAGCCTGGTCGACCAGGGCGTGCTCACCGCGGACGAGGCGCGCAGCCATCCACAGCGTTCACTGGTCACCCAGGCGGTGGCGGGCGGGCCGCTCTCCCCCGCCGAGGACGTACTCGACGCCGAGCCGGCCGACCGGATCCTGTTGTGCAGTGATGGACTGTCCGACATCGTCACCGATGAGTCGATCGCGCATGCGTTGAGGTCGTACCCCGATCCGCGGGACTGTGCCGAGCGACTGGTGAAGCTCGCGCTCCAGGCGGGCGCCCCGGACAACGTGACCGTGGTGATCGCCGATCTGGTGGAGCTCCCCCGATAGGACTCGAACCTATAACCTGCCGGTTAACAGCCGGACGCTCTGCCAATTGAGCTACGGGGGATCGCAGTGCGCGGTAACCGCCGCAGCGACTGAGTAAGAGTACAGGACGGCCACGCCGGCAAGGGTCCGGGTTACCCGTGGACACGCGCGAAGCCGGACAAATCGCCACCTGAGGTTTGGCGCCCGGTCCGTACGGGGGAACATGATGAGGCAGGAAGACGACGCTGGCGGGGCGCCACCGGGCATCGGGCTCACGCACGCCGCGTCCGGCAAGGAGGTAACGCCATGCGCGGGAAGCTGATGTTCGTCGCGGGTGCCGCCGTGGGCTTCATCCTCGGTACCCGGGAAGGCCGCGAGCGCTACGAGCAACTGATGCGTGGGGCGCGCAAGGTCGTCGACCACCCCACGGTGCAGGAGGCGCGCGGCGTCGTCCAGGCCGAGGCGAGCCGGCTCTACACCGAGGGCAAGGGACTCGTCACGGAGAAGCTGGGCAACACGAAGCTTGGCGAGCGGCTGCGGCATGACACCGACAGCAGCAACGCGAAGCCGATCAGCGCGGGTACCCAGAGCTGAGGTGACTGGCGCCGGCCTCCGCCGGCGCCAGCTCACGCTACTTCAACAGCAGCCGGCCCATCCGGCGGCCGGCGACGGCGAGCCCGATCGCGGTCATCGCGGCGAGGTAGGCCGCGTGCCCGAACAGGCTCGGGTGTACCGCGCCGGTGGTGAGCCCGCGGATCAGCTCGACACCGTGGTAGAGCGGCGTCGCCTCGACGAGTACCCGCAGCACCGCCGGGTACGCCTGGACCGGCGCGAACGTACCGGAGAACAGGAACAGCGCGAGCTGAGCCACGGCCATCAGATCGAAGTCCTGCCAGCTGCGCATGAACGTGGACAACGCCATGCCGAGGCCGCCGAAGGAGAAGCCGACCAGCAGCGCGGCCGGGAACGCGGCCAGCGCCCAGCCCGCGGTGGTCAGCCCCATGCCCACCATGATGGCGAGGAACGCCGCCGCGTAGAGCGACCCGCGGGCCATCGCCCACATCAGCTCGCCGAGCGCGATCTCGAACGGCCGCAC
>DASRRF010000464.1:0-1955 GCA_035695905.1 Micromonosporaceae bacterium
GAGCTAGCTCAGTCCGCCGACGCCTTCGCCGCGCAGTGCAGTGCGGCCGAGATCGTGGCGACCTCCAGCACCCGCATCCCGGCGGGGACCGGCCCGGTGGCCGCCGGACCGCAGCCGGGCGGTACGAGCGCGAACCGGAAACCGAGCCGGGCCGCCTCGGCCAACCGGCGAGGAACCGCGCCGACCCGCCGGACCTCCCCGGTCAACCCGACCTCGCCGAGCGCCACGAGATCGGGCGGCAGCGCGAGGTTGAGCCCGGCCGACGCGACGGCCAGCGCCACCGCGAGGTCGGCGGCCGGCTCGACGACCCGGATCCCGCCCACGGTGGCCGAGAACACCTCACGGTCATGCAGGGTCAGCTTCTCCACCCGGCGCTGCAGTACGGCCAGGACCATCGCCAGCCGGGCGCCGTCGAGCCCGGACACGGTGCGCCGGGGGGAGCCCGCGACCGGCGCCCCGATCAGCGCCTGGACCTCGGTGACCAGTGCCCGCCGCCCCTCCATCGCCACCGTGACGCAGGTGCCTGGGACCGCCTCCGCGTACCGGGTGAGGAACAGCCCGGAGGGGTCCGCCAGGCCGGTGATGCCGGCTTCGTGCATCTCGAAGCAGCCGACCTCGTCCGCGGCCCCGTACCGGTTTTTCAGCCCGCGGACCAGCCGGAGCGAGGAGTGCTTGTCGCCCTCGAAGTTCAGCACGACGTCGACCAGGTGCTCCAGCACCCGCGGCCCGGCGACCTGGCCGTCCTTGGTGACGTGACCGACCAGTACGGTCGCGATGCCCCGCTCCTTGGCCACCGAGACGATGGCCGCGGTGACCGCGCGTACCTGGGTCACACCGCCCGGCACCCCCTCGGCGCCGGACGCGGACACGGTCTGCACCGAGTCGACCACGAGCAGGGTCGGCTTGACCGCATCGAGGTGACCGAGGATGGCCGCCAGATCCGTCTCCGCCGCCAAGTACAGCCGTTCGTCCAGCGCACCGATCCGCTCGGCACGCAGCCGCACCTGGCTCACCGACTCCTCGCCGCTGACCACCAAGGCCGGCCCATCGGTTGCGTTGACCGCCCACTGCTGGGCCACCTCGAGCAGCAGCGTCGACTTGCCGACCCCCGGCTCACCGGCGAGCAGCACCACGGCACCCGGCACCAGGCCGCCGCCGAGCACCCGGTCCAGCTCGCCGACCCCGGTCGGCCTGGCCCGGGCCGGTGCTGCACTGATCTCGGCGATCGGCCGGGCCGGCTCCGCGGGCGCGCGCGCGGCCACCGCGCGACCGGGCGGCGCGGGGCCGCTCGTGCACTCGATGATCGATCCCCACTCGCCGCACTCCGCGCACCGGCCGGTCCACTTGGCCGGCTGGTGGCCGCAGACGTCGCATTCAAAGGCCGGGCGCGCGGTCTTCGTTCGAGTAGTCACGGTCCGCACCCTAACCAAGGGGTGCGACGAAAGTTCGTCAGCTCTCGGTGCGCTCGAGGTCCATCGGGCTTCGCGGCGCCGGGGTCACCGGTACCGCCATCGGCACCTGCACGTCGGTGAGCTGGTCTCCGGTGCTGAACCGGAACGTCAGGGCGATCGCCTCGCCAGGCCGGACGTCCTTGGTCAACGCGGAGATCATCAGGTACTGGGTGAGGTTCGGGTCGAGCGCGACGAAACCGCCGGCCGGTATCTCCAGGTTGATCGGCCCGGTGGCGGCCTTCGGCGACGGGCTGGAGGACACCGTTGGGGTTGCCGTCGGTGCGGCCGGAGAGCTCGCCGGCGTGGCGGAAGCCGGGCGGGAGGCCACCGCGGAGCGGGTCGGCGCGGCGACTCCACCACCGCTGCCGTGGCTGTCGGTGAACAGCACGACCTCGCCCGCGTTCGACGCCACGCCGACCAACCGGACCGCCGTACCGCCGCTGTTGAAGACCCGTACGGAGATCGGCGCCTGGGCGCCGGTGGCGTACCCGGCCGGACCCGGGT
>DASRRF010000465.1:0-1807 GCA_035695905.1 Micromonosporaceae bacterium
GAGCGCGGCGAGCTCGTCGGCCATCCGCAGCCGGGCCTGCGCCGACGAGGTGGTGAGCCAGGCTGCCCCGGCCGGCCACCCGCCGACGCTCGGTGGCTTGAGCGGTACCTGGTCCAGCGCACCGAGCCCGGCGAGCAGGCGCTGCTGGTCCTTGTCCGGCATGGTGGCGAGGCCGATCCGCAGCTGCCGCATCGCCCCGACCGCCCACTCGATCGGCTGCTTGACGAGCTGCCCGCTGGTCTTCTGGAACGCCTCGTCCAGGAACAGTTCGCGGACCAGTACGGTGACATCCCGGTTGGCCGCCCGGTACGCGTCCGCCAACCGGTCCCGCGTCGCCGCCGGCATGGGTTCGCCGGACGCGAACCGGAACCAGAGCCGCTCGGCCAGGAACCCGGCGTGCGCCGGCTGGCGTAGCAGAATGTCCACATAGGAGTCTGAGTCATGGTTCGCGGTGATGCCGAGGATGGTCTTCGCCCCGGTGTCGTGCCGCCTCGGGCTGACCGTAGCCGCGCCGGTGGCCCGGTCCAGCGTCCAACCGGTCAGCGCGCGTGCCCCGGCCTTCACGTCATCCTCGGTGTAGTGGCCGACGCCGAGCGTGAACAGCTCCATCAGCTCGCGGGCCAGGTTCTCGTTCGGCGCCTGTTTGGTGTTGCGCTGCCCGTCCAGCCAGATGATCAGGGCCGGGTCGCGGAGCATCGCGCGGGCGAGGTTGGCGAAGTCGGCTCTTCCGTACCGCCGGAACTGGTTTTGTTGGTTGAGCATGAGCCCGGCGACCTTGACCTTCTCCACGCTGGTCGCCCAATGCCCGTGCCAGAAGAACACCAGCTTCTCGGCGAGCTGGTCGTCGGCGGCGACCATCCGGCCGACCCACCACTGGGTGAGGGTCCGGATCTGGTCGCGGCGGGCCTGCTGGGCCTGCTGCCGCTGGTCCCGGGTGGCCGCCGCGGGCAGGCCCTGGGCCGGGTCCGCGCCGAGCACCGGCGGCGGCGTACCGGCCGCGTCGGTGCCCGGTGGGCGTAGCAGCCGGTCCAGCGCGGCCCGGTAGCCGATCCGTTCGGCGGCGTCGACCTCGCCGGCGGTCGGGCCGAATGTCGCTCGGCGCAGGAGGTGTGCGATGAGCGGGCGTTCCGCCATGGACTCAGAGGGTAGGCCCTGTTTGTAAGAGGAGGGTACGGGTCATATTAATGACCTTCGAAGACCGGCTTCTCCTTGTTGACGAACGCCATCGTCGCGTTGCGATGGTCCGCGGTGACTCCGCAGACCGCCTGGGCCTGCGCCTCGGCGGCCAGCGCATCGGCCAGCGTGCCCGTACCGCCGAGCGCGAGCTGCCGTTTGATCGCGCCGTACGCCACGGTCGGCCCGTTGGCCAGCCGCGCGGCGAACTCCTGCGCGGTGGACAGTACCGACTCGTCGTCGCCGGCCAGCCGGGTGAGCAGGCCCAGCCGTACCGCCTCCTCGGCGGAGACCGGCTCGGCGAGCATCAGCAGCTCGACCGCCTTGGCGTGACCGACCAGCCTGGGCAGGGTCCAGGAGGCACCGGTGTCCCCGGCGAGGCCCACGTTCGCGAAGGCCATCAGCAACCGGGTGGACGGGCCGCCGATCCGGAAGTCGGTGAGCAGCGCGAGCGACGCGCCCGCACCGGCGGCCATCCCGTTGACCGCGGCCACGACCGGCTTGGCCATGCCGACGATCCGGGTGGCGATCGGGTTGTAGTGCCGTACCACGGTGCCCAGCGGGTCGGTGGCGTCCCCGTCCAGCGTGGCCACGTGCTCCCGCAGGTCCTGCCCGACACAGAAGGCCCGCCCGG